>DOJA01000161.1:0-637 GCA_003511945.1 Phycisphaerales bacterium
GACCCAGCACTGGACCCCGCACCGCTCCCCACCGCAGCCCCGGCCAGGCCCCCCGGATGCGTTCGGCCCATGAAGACCGCGAAGACGACCTCGGTGATCGGCACTCCGGGGTGCAGGCGTTCGAGCGCACGCCGCTCGGGGCGCTGATCGTCGAGGGGCTCGTCCACCACGCGCGACCACGAGCGGACGAGCGCCACGCTGAGGTCGGTCCAGCCCCGTTCCGCGCTGGTGTCGCCGATGAACTCCACGACGCTCCACGCGGTCTCGGTGGGGAGCATCAGGCGCATCATGTTCCGGGTGTCGTCCAGGTTGGGGGTGTCGTCCAGGAGCGCCCGGAGAGCTTCCAGCCGGATCTGATCCCAGGTTGCGCGGGACCAGCTCACCTTCTTCAGCGATTCACGGATGGCCGCGCGGTCGGCCTGGCCGGCATCGGCGAACTCCCAGGCCCGCCGGACCGCATCAAGCCGCGCGCTGTTCTTCGCCGCCGAGTCGGTCATCGTGGCGGGCGAGACCCCGGGCGCAGCCGCCGGCGTCGCGCCGCCCACCCCCCCGGAGCACGAGCCGAGGACTACGAGCCCCGCGAGCCCCAGGGCCGTGGCCGCCCGTGCGCGCACCGCCCGGGCCTGTCGGGGGCCGC
>DOJA01000161.1:710-1075 GCA_003511945.1 Phycisphaerales bacterium
GTGCCTCCCGGGCGCTGGTGTTCGGTCTACACTCATTCTGCCCAGTCTATGGCCCGCCCGAGCCAGGAGCCGCCACCCCATGCCCGCGAGCCAGTCCGCCGCTTCGCCCTCCCCCAGCGTCCGCGAACGGGTCGCCCGGATCATCGAGCGCATCCGCCCGGCGGTGCAGAGCGACGGCGGGGATGTGGAACTGGTGGAAGTCCGCTCGGATGGCGTGGTGCGGCTGCGTCTGCACGGGGCGTGCGTCGGGTGCCCGTCCAGCCAGCTGACGCTGACAGTGGGCATCGAACGGAACCTGCGGGAGTATGTTCCGGAGGTGACCCGCGTGGAAGCGGTTGACTAGAGAACTTCGTCCGCCACGGCGG
>DOJA01000161.1:1163-9967 GCA_003511945.1 Phycisphaerales bacterium
AATCGCCCGCCTTGGGAGGCAAGACCGCGGGAACCATCGGTTTGCAGTCTCCACAGTGGATCCGGGAATCCCCTCGGCGGGGACAGGTGAACGATGCCGAAGCGGCGAGTCAAAGGCCGCACTAGCAGACACTTACTTACCCTGACTCGGCCCGGGTTCATGACGCAATCTGAACAGTTTGGGCTTCCAACCCACCGATTGGGGTGGTACGCTGGCGCGTGGTGGGCTCGCCCTCTTTGGTGTTTCGGGGCCGCGAGCAGGAGGTTCGCATGCTTGTGATCACCCGGCGCGAGGGAGAAGAGGTCGTCATCGGCGACCCCGCGAATCCCTTGGGCGTCATCAGGATTGCCGGGATCAAGGGCGACCGGGTGCGCGTGGCGATGGACTTCCCCCGTGACATCGCGGTGCACCGTCGCGAGGTAGCCGACCAGATCCTGGCCGAGCAGCCGCAGGTGGTGGGCAAGATCGGCGGCGTGGCGGGCTAACAGGCCCTCACAGAGTGACCTACCCCATCTGGTGGGACGGGCGGCCCGCCCGTCGCTCCTGTCCCTCTCTATGTCATTCTGTGCGGGGCTCCGAGGCGCCTCATCCGGCGCGGCGGGCGAGTCGAGAAGGGGTAGTGGCGGCGGGCGGCTGAATCGCCCTCCTTGGAAGGCAACACCACCCGCTCATTCCGCCGGTCTCCCGCATCGCGGATCATCAAGAAACAGCGCGGCTCGATCGCTCAGCGCGATCAGCTGCTCAACCGTGAGTTGTTCCGGGCGCTGCGACGGCGATACCCCTGGGGGCAGGTCGATGGTGATCCCCGCCGCGCCGAGGACGCCGCCGAGTTGTTTGCGTCGGTGCGTGAACAGGACGCGGCAGAGCCGCTCCAGGCGATCGGGACGCAGGGTGAGCGGCGCTTGGCGGGGGACGATCGAGATCATCTCGCTGGTCACCTTGGGCGCGGGCCAGAAGCACCCGGGCGGGAGGGTTGCGATGCGTCCCACTCCGGCCATGGCCTGCACGACGATGGCGAGCTCGCCGAACTCCTTGCCCCCCGGCGCGGCCCGCACGCGCTGGGCGACCTCCTTCTGGATCGTGACGAACTGCCCCAGGCACGGGGCGGGTGAGCGCAAGGCGGGGTGGAAGTCGGTCGCCAGCGTGGCCATCAGCGGGCTGGCGGCGCCGTAGGGCAGGTTGGCGACGAGGCGGAAGGGGCGATCCCCCAGCGCGGCGGTCAGTGCAGGGTTCAGCGTGTGCTTGTCGCTCAGGCAATCCCCGCGGACCAGCGTCAGACGGTCCCGGGCGATGGGCTCGGCGAGGCGGTCGGTGAGCAGGTCGGCGAGGGCCTCGTCGAGTTCGCAGGCGACGACAATGGCGCCGCGCTCGAGGAGCCAGTCGGTCAGCGCGCCGGTGCCGGGGCCGACTTCGAGGACGAGGCCGCCCGGCGCGACCCCCGACGCGTCGACCAGGCGCCGGATGTGGTTGTGGTCGTGGAGGAAGTTCTGGCCCAGCGAGCGCTTGGGCGTGAGCCCCCGTTCGTCGAGCAGGCGCCGGATCTCGGTGAGGGTCTGCACTGGGCTACCACTGGCCGCGCAGGATGAGGTCGATGGCGTGGGCGACGCCGTCCTGCGCGTTGCTGAGGGTCTGCACCCGGGCGGCCTTCCTGACGGCCGGGGTCGCGTTGGCCATCGCGATGCCCAGCCCGGCGCCCTCGATCATGGCAAGGTCGTTCACCTCGTCGCCGATGGCCGCCACGCGCTCCCGGGGGATGCCCTGCTCCAGCGCCAGTCGGTGGACGGCGGTCCACTTGTTCACCTGGGTGTCGAAGACTTCCAGGAGATGGATGCTGTCGTCCTTCACGCCGTGGGGAGCGGAGGAGTTGACGCCTGCGACTGCGGCGAAGTGCTGCGTGGCGGCCTCGCGCCCGAACTCGGCGTGGACGCCCGCGGCGAGGTCGTGCATGACCTCGGCCGTGGCGGCGAACCCGACGCGCACCGTGTGCTCGGGGTGCGGGTCGTGCTCGACGCGGTCGATGAACTTGACCTCGACATCCATGACATCGAACCACCACTGGGTCGGGCGCTCGATCGGACCGGAGTTGACGACCAGGTAATCAAACCCGGCGGCGTCGCGGTCCTTCAGCAGCAGCGGCGCCCGGCGCCGGGCGGCGAAGTGCCCGCACAGCCGCCCGACCAGGGTCCGGTCCATCGCCCATCGGTGCAGCGTGCGCCCGCCCGCGACATCGCAGACCATGGCGCCCCCCGCGCAGACCATCGGAGCAATAGTGCGTCCCGCAGCGGGACGGTCGGCGCGGATGGCCTCGATGGCGGTCCTGCTCTCGACCATGGCGCGCCCGGTGCAGATGACGACCTCGATCCCGGCGCTCCGGGCGTCGTCGACGGCGCGGGCGTTGGCGGCGGAGACGCGCCCGTCCGGCCCGAAGAGCGTGCCGTCGAGGTCCAGGGCAAGCAGGTCGTAGTTGTGGAGGCGCGGGGCGGTCATCGGGGTCATCCGGGTCATCCGGGTCATCCGGGTCATCCGGGTCATCCGGGTCATCCGGGGGGGGGGTCCACAGTATCAGGGCGGTCGACCGGCCCGCTGTGCGGGGGTACCCTGTCACCAGGAACCCGTGCTCCAAGGAGGGGACGCGATGGTGGTCGGACCAGGGCCCCCCGAAGGAGGCGGGAGCGAGTCGCACATCGATGCGCACGAACTGGCCTCGGCGCTGGAGCCGGCGCTGCTGGAGGCGGGGCGCGGGACGCTGTCGGAGATCCGCTGGTTCCGCACCGACTGGCAGATGAGCGGGGCGGCCACGGCGCACGCGAAGTTCACCCCCGAGCCCGGCGGGCCGGCCCGCGACGCGGTGGTGAAGGTGCCCGTCGGCTACAAGGAGCACCGCTTCCTGACCGGGCTGAGCGAGTCGGAGGCGCCCACGCCGAGGGTGGCGCTGCATGGGTACGAACTGGGCGGGTACGACTTCGCGTGGGTGGTGATGGAGCGGTTGCCGGGGCTGCCGCTGTCGGGCCATCGACACAAAGAGGTGTTCGAGCACCTGGCGCGGGCGGCGGCGGGGTTCTATCTGCGGGCGCAGGAACGCTGGGCGCTGGAGCCGGCGCCGCCGCCTCCGGACTGGGAATCGCTGCTGGAAAAGGGGCGGGAGGCCATCCGCGCGAACCCGCAGATGCCGCACGCGCAGCGCTGGGCGGGTGCGGTGAAGGAGGTCCAGCGCCACCTGCCCGGGCTGCGCCTCGCGTGGGAGCGCCGCGCGATCAACACCTGGTGCCACGGGGATCTTCACCCCGGGAACTGCATGGAGCGCACCGACGGGGCGGCGTGGGGGAGTCCGCCGGGGTTCGTGCTGCTGGACTTCGCGGAGGTCCACTGCGGGCACTGGGTGGAGGACGCGGTGTACCTCGAGCGGCTCTACTGGGGGCGCCCGCAGGCGATCGAGGGTGTGAAGCCCGTGTCGCTCATCGCGCGGGCGCGCCGGGACGCCGGGCTGGATTGCTCCGACGATTACGCCTCGCTGGCCAACCTGCGCCGCGTGCTGATGGCGGCCACCACGCCCGCCTTTCTGCACCGGGAGGGTCATCCGGCCTACCTTGAAGCGGCGCTGGGCGTGCTGGAGCGGCTGGTGCCGTCGGTCTGCCAATGAAAACGGCCCCCGCGCCGTGCGGAGGCCGAACGGAGATCAGAGTTACCGACGATCCGGCTTCAGCGCCGGCGCCGGACGCCGAGCAGGGCGCCCATGGCGAGCAGGACAGCGCCCCGGGGGCGGGAACTTCCGTGAAGAAGCGGTCGAAGACCCAGCTGCTCACGCCGCTGCTCATGGCGTACCCGTCGTCGGCGTCGATCTGCCAGTGGACGCCCAGGCACACGCGGCTGCGCCCGGACGCTCTGGAGGAACTCGTCGTTCCAGTCCATCACGACATCGCTGGACGCCATCGTCGAGTCGGCGCACGACGAGAGGGCAACCACAGCCCACTCGCAGTTCTCTGCATGCATAACCAAGCTCCGCCCCAGCCGTGAGGTGACCCAGGTGCAATTGGGAACTGCCCGGGAACGAGCGGTGGGTCAAAGCCGCGTGTGCGGAGCGGTGGCGGAGTGTGGCGGAGTGCTCGGGACCGGGGGGCGCCTCGCGGCCTTCAGACCCCGACGATGTTCACCCCGCAGTCGACATAGAGGTTCTCCCCGGTGATCCCGGAGCCCAGGTCGCTGACCAGAAAGGCGGCGGTGTCGCCGACTTCCCGGCCCTCGATGTTCCGGCGGAGCGGGGCGCGCTGGGGTGTGTGCTCGAGCATGGTGTCGATCCCCCCCACCGCGCTGCTGGCGAGGGTGCGGAGCGGGCCGCCTGAGATGGTGTTCACGCGGATGTTCGACGATCCGAGCTCGGCGGCAAGGTAGCGCATCGAGCACTCGAGGGCGGCCTTGGCGACGCCCATGACATTGTACCCGGGCACGACCTTCTCCGAGCCGTAGTAGGACATGGCGAGGATCGAGCCCCCGCCGGAGTCGTGCATGAGCGGGCGGGCGCGCCGGGCCATGGCGACGAGGGTGTAGGCGGAGATGTCGATGGCGGAGAGGTACGCGGCGCGGGGTGTCTCGTTGAACTTGCCGAACGCGAGCCACTCGCGCTCGGCGAAGGCGATGGAGTGGACGACGAAGTCCAGGCGCCGGTGCGTCCTGGCATAGGCGGCGAACACCGCGTCAAGGTCCTCGTCCTTCCCGGCGTCGCACGGGAAGAGCCACGGGTCGGCGATGCCGATCGACTCGACACCCTTGCGGGTGCGCCGCTCGTTCTTCTCGCCCGGCAGGTGGGAGAAGGCGCAGACGGCGCCGTTGGCCGTGAGCGACTGGGCGATGGAGGTGGCGTACGAGCGGTCGTTGGCGACGCCGAAGACGAGGCCGACTTTGCCTTGAAGGAGGGTCATTTCAGTCCTTTACCACGGAGGCACTGAGGCACGGAGAGGATAGCGGATCAGAGGGCGCGCCTCACGATGGCATCCTTGAGAACGGATGCATGGAAATTGATGAGGAGCCCCACACGCTTACTCGACAGCCGGAGGTAGGTCAGGAGCTGGGCGGTGTGCACCGGGGCGATCTCGTCGACACACTTGAGTTCAACGATGACCTGGTCGTTGATCATCATGTCGATGCGGTAGCCGCATTCGACTTCCTCCCCCTTGTAGAAGACCGGGAGCGGCACCTGTCGCCGAACCGACAGGTTGCGCATTGACAGTTCCCGTGCCAGGCAGGCCTCGTACGCCGACTCAAGCAGCCCGGGTCCGAGCGCGCGATGAACCTCGATGGCTCCACCGATGATGAGCTCAGTGACCTCTCCTGAGATCAAGACCGATCCGTCTTCCTTCTGACCCAAGTTCCGCCCTCCGTGTCTCCGTGCCTCCGTGGTTCATGATTCCCAATCGATCACCACCTTGCCGAACTGTTCGCCGGCCTCGATGCGCTGCCAGGCGCGGGGGGCGTCGGTCCAGGCGTGGACGGAGTCGATGGTCGCTCGGAGGTGGCCGGCGCGGAAGAGGGCGGCGGTCTCGCGCATCTCGTCGTTCGTGCCCATCGTCGAGCCGAGCACGCGGAGCTGGTTCCAGAACAGGCGGGCGAGGTCGGTCGGCGCCCTGGGTCCGGCGGTGTTGCCGGGGGTGACATAGCCACCGCCCCGCGCCAGGGACTTGATGCAGTTCAGGTGCGTCGGGGCGCCGACGGAGTCGACGGCCATGTCGACGCCGCGCTTGCCGGTCCAGGCGCGGACCTCCTTGGACCAGTCCTGTCCCTGGTCGAGCACGAGGGCGTCGGCGCCGAGTCCGCGGGCGCGGTCGAGCTTCCACTGGTGGCGCGAGGTGACGCAGACGGGGCAACCCATCCACTGCGCAATCGAGAGGGCCGCCAGGGCGACCCCGCCGCCGATGCCGGTGATGAGGACGGTCTGCCCGGGGCGCAGGCGCCCCTTGGTGACCATCATGCTGTACGCGGTCAGCGTGACGAGCCCGAAGGCGGCGGCCTCGAAGGGATCCGCGTCCTGTCCGACGGGGACCAGGTTCTCGACGGGGGCACAGAAGGACTCCCGGTGCGTGCCGTGCGAGTGCTCGCCGATCAGCCGGTACTCGGGGGCGAGGGTGGCGCCGGTGGGAGCGTCCGGCTCGGCCCGGTTGGGCTGCGCCAATGCGGCGTTGAGGATGACGCGGCGCCCCAGCCACTCGTCGCTCACCTCGGGGCCGACGGCGGTGACCTCGGCGCAGGCATCGCACCCGGAGACCCGGGGGTAGGTCAGTTCCACCCCGGGGATGCCCAGCCCGACCCACAGGTCCATATGGTTGAGTGCCGAGGCGAGCGTCCGCAGCCGCGCCTCGCCCGGCGCGGGGTCGGCCGGCGCGTCGGCCCAGTTGGCGGAGGTCCGGATATTGGACGCCACAGGTCCGCCCTGTCGCTCGATGAGGATGGCTCGCATGGCGCGAGTCTAGAGCACTTCGTCTGCACGCATCGCGTGCAGACGAGTCGAGAGGGGGTCGAGCGGCGGGCGAGAGTATCGCCCGCTGCGCCCTACAGACGCGCCTCGGGGTGAAACGCACGAGAGGGGCGGTCCCTTGTGGTTATCCGGTGGTGCTCATCGCGCACAGTCGCCGATGGACAGGCCTGCACGCACGGGACGCACCACAAGAACCGATCGAGGACCGCCGCCCATGGTTGCCCAGCACGCCCCACTCGCTCGCCCCGGACCCCCCGCACCGACGCTCCTGACCCGGTCCCAGATGGTCGAACGCATCCAGACGCTGAACCCGACGGCGAGCGCGTCGTACCTGGAAGCGTTCTCCGCTCGGCACCTGCTGACCTACCTCGAGCACCTGACGGCCTCGCAGGAACCGCGCGGGCGGAGCGCCCGATGGGCTCGCCCGGACGACTCGCCGGCGCTGCTCCGCTGGGTGCCGCGGGACGGGGACTGATCGCTGAGGTTCAGTCGGGGTCGGCGGGGCGGCCCATCCGCTTCATCTCGCGGAGGGCCTCGTCGAGCTGGCGCTTGATGAGCCGGAGCCGGAGCAGCGACTTCACCCGCGTGACCAGCTCGATCTTGTGGACGGGCTTGGTGAGGAAGTCGTCGGCGCCGCTCTCCACCGCCCGCTCGACATCGCCCACATCGCTCAGGGCGGTGACCATGACCACCGGGATGTCGCGGGTGGCGGGGTCGTCCTTCAGCTGGGCGCAGACCTGGAAGCCGCTCATCCGGGGCATCATGACATCGAGGACGATGAGGTCGGGCTGGAGTCGGGCGACCTCGCGCATGGCCTCGATCCCGTCGCGGGCGGTGCGGACGGTGCAGCCGACATCCTCCAGGTAGGCCTGGAGGAGTTCCAGGTTCTGCTCGTGGTCGTCGACCAGCAGGAGCGACGCGGCGGCCAGATCGATCTGGGCGTCGAGGGCGGCGTCGGTCAGAACGGGCTCGGGGTCGGGGGTTGGGGGTTTCATGGCGGCTCGCTTCTCCCGACGGAACGAGTAGATCCGGGTTCATCCGCGGGCCATCGTCGCTTTGGTTGACGGTCCGGGGCGAAACCATCCTACCAGCACCCGAAAAGCCGAGCGAGGGGGACCTCGGGACGAACACCGCGGCTCGCGATTGGCTACTAATAGGGACCGGACAGTTTCCCGGTCCGGCTCAGGAGTCCGCGATCGATGACCGCATTGAGTTCCTCGTCCTCCAACCGGTCGCCTTGGCGCGACAGGTTCCGGGCGCCGACGCTTGAAGAGCTGCGTCGCGCCTGCGCCGGTCCGGAAGGGGGGCTGCTCGAGAGCGCCCGCGACCACCTGCTGGCGACGCCCGGCGTGCAGGAAGAGGTGGCCTGGCAGGGGTTGCCCTGGCGGTGGACGCTGGTCTACTCGGCGCCCGCGGACGCGACCCGCGCGTGGGCGTACCTCGTCCCGGACCCCGCGAAGCCGGTCCTCGCCGTGCCCATCACCGAAGAAATGGTGCTCGCGTTCCCGATGGACCGGCTGAAGAAGCATGTCCGCGACGGCGTCCTCACATCCCGCAAGGTGGCGGGGGTCTACTGGGCGACCTGGGAACTGACCAGCAAGGCGCAGCTGGGGGAGATTCTGGAACTCGTCGACCGCAAACGGAAGTTCTTCCTGCCCAAGAAGTGAGCCGCTACTCGGCGCCGGGCTCGGGCGGACGCGTCCACTCCCCGGCCAAGGGGTCATCAGCGTCGGCGGCGGGGACAAATCGGACTTTGGTGGGGTCGACACGGAAGTGTCTGGCGAAGTCCATCGCCTGTCCTTCAGGAACGGGTGCGCCGGCGTCGAGGAGAACCTGGGAGGCCCACCCTTCGTGCGGGGGAGAGAGCAGGAGGTCCTCGGCACGCAGCGTGACGAGGAGTTCTTCGGGCGACAGCGCTGGGCCGGGGTTCCCGCCGCAGATGGGGCAGAGAGTGAGTGGCTCGTTCAGCCCCGGCTTTTCCCTGACGAGCAGGCGCCCTCTGCATGACGGGCAGGGAGCGACCTCGCCCATGCGCGCCACCAGCGGCGCGAGTCCGGGGACGCGGTGGGCCAGCCCTCCGAGGGCCGCGCTCACGCCTGAACGCGCGAGCAAGCGGCGCAGACGCTCGGCGTCCCCGGCACGGAAGGCCCCCAACGCCTCGGCGGCGCCCAGCGCGTCGGGGTCCGGCAGGCCGCCCTGCTCCCTGCCGTCATGGGCGTCGCCAAGGAGCAGGAGCCAGCGCTGCTCGTAGGGGTCGTCACTCAGGGACGCAAGCGCGAGGGCGACGCTCCGTTCGAGCCGGGCGCCCCCGGAACCGCCCCCGGAAGCGCCCCCGGAA
>DOJA01000161.1:10017-10462 GCA_003511945.1 Phycisphaerales bacterium
CGCCCCCGGAATCGCCCCCGGAAGCGCGGTCCAGCGCCCACGCCAGGACGAACAGTTCGCGGGCGCGGCGGCGGGCGACGCTGCCCTCGAACTCGCTGGCGATCTCCTCGCCCAGTTCGAAGTAGGCCTCCGGGTTGTCGGGCCGCAGCGACTCGAGGCGCTCGCGCACCCCGGGGAGCCGAAGATCCTGCGAACCCGGCTGGGCGTACCCTCGCGTCGGGAACAACAGCATCGCGCAGGCCATCAGCACCGCCACTCCGGCTCTCATGGGTCCTCTCCCAGGCGGATCAGCCAGTACCGGGCGGCCTCGCGCTCGGTCGCTTCGATCTGACGGAACACATGGGTCACCCCGGCGCGCGCGGACGACGCCTCGCGATGCACGCGCTCCACGATCGGAGCGAGGGTGGGGCGCTCCTGCTCGGTCAGCACACCGAGGAGCGCCGCC
>DOJA01000161.1:10614-10798 GCA_003511945.1 Phycisphaerales bacterium
CCGCCGCCGCCCGCTGGTCGACCGCGGCCCGCTGCACCGCGCCGTGCGCGAGCCGGCGCTCGACCTCACGGGCGCGGGCCATGGCATCGATGCGCTGCCCGACCTCCGGCGCAACCGCAGCGGCCCGGGCGGCGCGGAGTCGGGCCTGATACAGGCGGGGCGCGGGGGCGGCGGCGGGGGCGGG
>DOJA01000161.1:10920-12670 GCA_003511945.1 Phycisphaerales bacterium
GGCGGGCCGCGGGGTCGGCGTCGGAGCCGGTCGCGGATGGGGCCGGCGCGGCCGCCTCGCCGGCCTGCCGCGTCCATGACTTCTGGAGAGAGGCCGCCACGCGGTCGATCCGTTCGCGTGACTCGGCGCCGAGCAACTCCGAAAGTCGGGCCAGCAACGCACCGCGCGCTTCGGCCATCCATCCCGGGCTGCTCGGGCGCGGCACGCGGCGCCCTGTGAGCTCCCCGATGAGCACGGAGGCCTCGTCCCGCGCGCCAACGCCCGGAAGGGCTTCAAGGAGCGCGTGGAGCATCACGGGGTTCTCCGTCTGCGCCGAGATGAACCGACGCGCCGCCGTTCGGAGTTCTACGGAAGCGCCGGACAGCGCGGCCGACGCCAGCGCGTCGCAGTCCGCCGGCCCCAGCGCGTGGGTCGGGGCCATCATTCGGCGCAGGGTGTCGATCGCCTCCCCGGGGCTGCGCCGGGCGAGCAGGAACCGCTCTGCGATCCGCCCGTCCGGCGCGCGGGCCGGCGCCGTCGTCGCGGCCAGGAGCGCACGGTCCGGACCCGCGATCGCGCCCGGACCGGCAAGGTCCATCGCGTGCGACTCATCGATCGCGTCGAGACCGGCGGTCATGGCGGAGCCCTGCGCGTTCAGCCGCGCCAATCGATCGGCGGATCGAAGAGCGTTCCACGGGTCGACGCTCGCGGGGCTGCTCAGTTCAGCGCGGACTGCGTCCGCCCACCGCTCCACCGCATCAGATCGCTCCGGAGCGGCACCGACCATCGCCGGCGCATCGGCGACTCTGACTTCCGGCTCGACTGCGACCTGCTGGTGCGGGATCGCGGCCTCGGACAGCGATCGTGTGGCCACCCCGGCGTCATTCTCATGCACCGCCGCCGCGTCCGCCGGCGCACGCGCCGGCGGATCGCCCGGCCCACGAAGCACCTGCCACAGCGCGACGCAGAGGCCAGCGCTGCCGAGGGTGGTGACCGCCAGCACAGCGGGCGCCACCCAGCGCCATGGGCGTCGGCGCGGGATGGGCGGCGGCCGCTCCTGCACCACGGCAGGCCCCGTGACGACCGTCGCCGGCGCCCGGCGCTGGGACGCAATTCGAATGACAGCGCGGCGCACTGTCTCCGCGTCGGCCTGGTGCGCGTGGGCGAGGGCGGCGAGGCGGCGCTGCGCGTTGCGGTTCCAACCGCCGGAGTGGACCAGCACCGCGAGAGCGGCGTGCTCGAACGCGGCCGCAGGATGTGCGATGCGGGGACTCGTCGGCGCCGCCGGTCTCGCGGGGGCGGCGCTGCGGGGCGCCGGCGCTCTGGGCGGCGCGCGGAGGGTGACGAGATCGAGAAGCAGTTCCTCCTGGACGCGCGGGTCGCTGAGCTGCGCCGCCGCGACATGGAGCGCCAGGCGCACTTCGTCCGCCTCGGTGCTCCGTCCGAGTGGATGTCGGGCCAGTCGCGCGAGCTGGCGGCGCATGGCGGCCTCGAGCGCCGGACCATCGGTGGGCGCGGGCGCGAGCCCGAGAAGGCCAAAGGGGCCGGTGCTCAGATCGGTGTCGGGGAGGAATCGCAGCACGGGCGTGCTCATGGCGCACCCTCCCCGAGGCGTGCCTGCAACTCGGCGAGCCGGCGCCCCATGTTCCCCGGCGCAAGGTCTGGGTACAGCGCGGCGTGCTGACGGAGCAGGTCGCGGGCCCGCGCCGCGTCGGCGTCGCTCAGCAGGAGGATGTACTCGCCCCGGGCAACGAACCACGCCTCCGAGCCG
>DOJA01000284.1:0-8720 GCA_003511945.1 Phycisphaerales bacterium
GGGGTGGGGGCGGGGGCGTAAGGGAGCACGGCGGGCGCACATGACTTCCACGCTCTCGCATCCGGCCCGGCTGGCTCTCTCCATGATCATGGGCGACAACGATCTCCTCAACCTGGCTCGACGAGTGACCGAAATCGCAGGGCGCCCGGTGGTCGGCGGGCTCGCGGTGTTCCTGCACGGGTACGAGCGGACGACCGTGGACATCGACCTCTACACCGACGACCCCCAGGAGACGGCACGGCTGCTGTCCGAGGCCGGGCTGAAATGGAACGCGCGCCGGCGCGAGTTCGAGATCGAAGGGGTCGCGGTCCACCTGGTGACCGGCGAGTCGTTCGGGGGGGCCATCGGACGCACAACGAGGATCCGCGAGGTGCGGGTGGTCGGACTCGCGGACCTCGTGCGGGGGAAGATGATGGTCGGGCTGGCGAAGTTGAACCGGGCCAAGGATCTGGCGGATGTGATCGAGCTGATCCGGCGGGTCCCGCTCAGCAAGTCGTTCGCGGCGAAGTTGCCACCCGACCTGCGGGGGGCGTTCAAGCAGATGGTCGACGCGGTCCGGGAGGACCGTTGAGAGGGGCGTGAGTCTGATGAGCACAGCGACGAAGCCATCAGGGCGGACGGTCCGGCGGGGCGAGCGGATCGTCCGGGTGACGATCAAGCGCCAGGACGCCCCCGGCGCAGCGGCCCGCTGGGAGCGGTTCGATGTGCCCATCGAGCCGGGGGCGAACATCACCTCCGTGCTGCAGTGGATCGCCGCCAACCCGACGACGGTCGAAGGGAAGCGCTCGACGCCCGTGGTGTACGACTCGGGCTGCCTGGAAGAGGTGTGCGGCTCGTGCACGATGGTGGTGAACGGGAAGGTGCGCCAGGCGTGCTCGGCGCTGATGGACGACCTTTGCCCCGGCGCGGGGGACGAGGTGATCCTGGAGCCGATGACGAAGTTCCCGGTGCTGCGGGATCTGTCGGTGGACCGCTCGCGCCTGTTCTCGGCGCTCAAGCGGGTCCGGGCGTGGGTGCCGGTGGACGGGACCTACGACCTGGGCCCGGGGCCGCGGGAGAGCGCGGAGAAGCAGGAGACGCGCTATGTGCTCTCCACCTGCATGTCGTGCGGGTGCTGCCTGGAGGCGTGCCCGCAGTACACGCTGGAGGCGGACGAGAAGAAGTGGGACTCGTCGTTCGTTGGCGCGGCGGTGCTGAGCCAGGCGCGGTACTTCAACGAGCACGAGACGGGGCGGACGCTGGAGAAGGTGCGGCTCGACGAGCTGTCGAGGCCCGGGGGGGTCTCGGACTGCGGGAACGCCCAGAACTGCGTCCGGGTGTGCCCCAAGGAGATCCCCCTGACGGAGTCGATCGGGGCGGTCGGGCGCTCGGTGACGCTGCACCGGCTGAAGCAGTTCTTTACCGGTCGTTGAGCGACGGGCCGAAATAGGGGAGCGTCGGTGCGGGCAACCGGGGGTGGGCTGCGGGGTAGAGCACTGGACAACTGGCGGACATCGAAAGGGAACGCGAATGGACGGCGTGGCGAGACGAGCGGTGGGTTGGGTGGCGGCGTGGGCAGTCGTGCTGGGGGCGAGCGGGCCATTGGCTTCGCAGGTCGTGCCCCCCGAGCCGCCCCCGGATGTGCCCCCGCTGCAGCAGGTGAGCCCTGCGCTGAACCTCGGGTACCACAAGCCGGGCGAACTGGTGCAGGGGGTGATCACGATCATGAACGCGGGCGACAAGCCGCTCACGATTGGGAAGATCACGACCAGCTGCGAATGCACGCTCGCGGATGTCAGCAAGCGGGAGTTGAAGCCGGGCGAGGCGACCGACCTGTTCGTCGGGATGAATATTCCCGGCGAGCTCGGGCAGGTTGAGCGGGGCATCCTTGTCGCGGTCGACGGCTACCGGGATCCCTTCGTGACGGCGGTCGGCGTGGAAGTAGGTTTCCCGGTGCGCCTGAACGGGGGCGGGCGGACCGCGGGTGTCACGGGGATCCGCGGGGCGTTCAAGGTGGATTCGGTGGAGGGGAAGCCGTTCCGAGTCTTCGCGGTCAACGGGGATGAGCCGCAGTTCGTGGGGTACGACCCGGCGAAGGACTCCCCTCGCACCGAGTACCAGGTGATGTACGACTGGGCGGACCGGCGGGGCGTGGAGGTTCCTCGCTGGCTGGTGGTCGAGACCGATCACCCCGGCGCGGAGATGTTCGTTGGGCGGGCGCTGGTGACCGGCGTGATGCCGCTCTCTTCTCGCGAGAGCATCAAGCCGGTGCAGGAGTATCTCCTGCTGGGCCAGGTGCAGGCGGGCAAGGCGGCGCCCGCCGCGGTGACGATCTCCGGACGCCCCTTCAAGCAGGGGCAGCAGCTCAGGGTGACCTCCCGATCACCCAATCTCAGCGTGCGGGTTGTCAAGCTCCAGAAGCCGGAGAAGGGTGGAGGCATCGAGGTGGTGATGGAGCTGGTTCCCAAGGAAGACTTCCGCGGGTTCCTGAGCGCGATCGTGGACTTCGAGATCGACGGGATGACCTGCGGAACCGATGTCTATCTCCGCTCGATCGACCCGGTGATTCAGGAGCGGGCCGCCGGACCCCAGCGCTGAGAGGCGTTGCCCGGGGCGGGGGCGAGCCGTCGTCGCACTTGCTTGGCTAGGATGCCGTCTTGTGAGGAACCGGGCCGCGGGGCGTGCGTCCACCCCTGCGGGCGTTCCGGGCAACGGTGGCGAGACTCCCGGGCGAATCGAGGAGACGGTCTGACTCATGGCGAGCAACAGCGATCGGTCGACGCGAGCCGGAGCGAGCGCACTCGGAACGACTCCCCGCTTCGAGCCCCTCGAGCCCCGGCTCCTGCTCAGCGGCGTGCTCCCGACCATCACGCTGATCGAGGCCGATAACCGCGGGCTGGTGGTCATGACGGCCAGTCGCGACCTGGACGCGTCCACCGTCAACGCGAACTCGGTCCGCGTCCTCACCGCCGGCTCCGACGGGCTCCTGGGCACCGCCGACGATGCGCTGGTCAACCGCCAGGTGTCCTACGAGAGCGCGACCCGGCGGATCCGCGTCGCCGGGCAGGTGGCGGCCGACACGCGGTTCCGCGTCGTGCTCGACGCCTCGGTGATCCGCGGGACGAACGGGTGCTTCCTCGACGGGGAGTTCAACGGCTCGTCGGCCGCCAGCGGCGACGGGACCGAGGGCGGGAACCTGGAGTTCTTCACCCGGCGAGCGACCACCGACATCGCGCGGTTCACCACCACACAGGGCACGATCGATGTCGAACTGTTCACGCGCGACACGCCGCTGACGGTGCAGAACTTCCTGAACTACGCCAACCGGGGCGACTGGGACACCACCTTCTTCCACCGCGGGGCGCGCACCGGCGCCGGGCAAGGACCGGCGGACTTTGTGGTTCAGGGCGGCGGGTTCAGCTTCGCTTCGGCGTCGTTCCCGCCCGTGCGCCAGGACCCGGCGGTGCGGAACGAGCCGGTCTTCTCCAATGTCCGCGGCACGATCGCCATGGCCAAGCTGGGGAACAACCCCAACTCCGCCACCAACCAGTGGTTCTTCAATGTCTCGGACAACAGCCAGAACCTGGACAACCAGAACGGCGGGTTCACCGCGTTCGGGGAGATTACCTCGAGCGCCGGGCTCAGCGTGATGGACGCCATCGCGGCGCTGCAGCGGTTCAACGCCTCCTCGCAGAACAGCGCGTTCAACGAGGTCCCGGTGCAGAACCTCCAGGCGGCGACCGCGCGAGGAACGCTGATCGCCTCCGACCTTGCCCAGGTCACGCGCGTCTCGCTGCTGGTCGACATCACCGGGGAGCCGACGGGCCAACTGCCCCTCGAAGGGTCGGTGCTCATCGCCAATCCCAACGGCCCGGCGTCGGTGCGCGTCTTTGACCTCGACGGCGCCGGGCTGCCCGACGCGGCCCAGTTCATCAGCGTCGCCTTCGGGCCCAACGACCAGGTCTCGCAGATCCGGCTGCTCCCGTCGTTCCCCAGCGCCCGCGTCGGGCTGCTCGTGAGCGGCTCCTCGGGCGTCGGCCAGATCATCGACCAGCGCACGAGCGCGAGGGGCGATGTCGCCTTCATCGTCACCAACGCGGGCGTCTCGTCCGTGCGGATGAACCACGCCATCTCCGGCTACGACCTCAACGGGTTCGTCCTGCCCGGGCTCACCCTGCCCGTCGATATCGACGGGGACGGGCTCTTCAACGACCCGGTGGCGCTCTACGCCCCCACCGGCGTGCTGGGCACGCTCGACGCGAGGGGCGGGCTGACGGGCGATGTCGTCTCCCCCGGCGGGATCCGCACCGTCCGCGCGGGGGGGCTGGTTTCCGATGCGAACTTCGTCTCCGATCAGTCCGGCGCCGCGGTTGCTGCGGCCACCTACCAGTTCGTGCGGGTCGCCGACTCGGGCATCGACTCCGCGGCCCCGATCACCTCGCTCCGCGCGATCGATTGGCGACGCGTCGAGGGAGGGACGCAGGCCGTCCGCGCACCGTCCCTCACGACCCTCTCGATCACGGGCGACTCGAGGAACGGGGTCGCGGGCGACTTCGACGCCGCCCTCGACCTCTTCGCGCCCCAGGCCGCCCTGCCCGCGCTGACCTCGGCGTCCATCGCTGGGGGCGTCAGCCGCTCGGCGTGGGAGATCGCGGGGAACCTGAACTCGCTGCGGATCAACGGGCCGGTTTCGCAGTGGACCGCCGACATCACCGGGAACATCGGCCCTGTCACGCTCGGGACGGTTGTCGCGTCCAGCATCCGCGCCTCCGGCGACATCGGGCCGATCCGCGCGGTCGCGTGGGACGCCGGCGCCATCACCGGGCGCTCCACCAGCCAGATCTCGATCACCGGCGACCGGCGCGCGGGCATCCGGGGCGACTTCGGCGCCGACGCCACCTTCAACAACCCCGGCACGCGCACCCGATCCATCGGCGCCTTCAGCGTGGCCGGCGACTTCATCGGCGGGGTGTTCCGGCTCACGGGGTCCGTCAACTCCTTCACGGTCGCGGGAACCACCCGGAACCTCGACCTCGAGCACCAGGGAGGCGATGTCCGCGCGGTCTCGCTGCGGGAAGTGAACGATTCCTCCTTCGCGGTCTTCAGCGGCACGCTGGCCCAGCTCACCGCCACCCGCTGGACCGGCGGCGCCGTCCGCGCCCTCACCCTCAACGCGCTCACGATGACCGGCGACGCCCGTAACGCCGTCCCGGGTGACTTCATCGCCGAGTTCGAGAACGGCACGCTCGGCTCCTTCACCCTCGCCAACCGGGGCTCCCTCAGCGGGGCGTTCTCCGTCGGGATGCGGGCGCAGTCGATCTCCGTCGATGGCGAGGTCCGCGGCTCGTCCATCCTCATGGCCGCTCAGTCGAACACCGGAGTACCCGTGCTGCGGACGCTCCGCGTGAACGGCGGGTTCGTGAACAGCGAGTTCCGCTCGGACTTCCCGGTCGACTCCCTCTCCTTCGGATCGATGTTCGGCTCGGGCGTCTACATCGGCGCGCCGAACCTCGTCGGGCTGCCCGACCCGGGCGCGCAGGTCTCGACGGAGGGCGTCCTCGGGCGGATCGAGGTCCGCGGCGTGGGCGAGAGCGGGTTCGGGTTCGAGGGCTCGGTGATCGTCGCGGGCCTGCTCCGCTCGGCGAGCATCAACGAGCCGCGGACCGACAACTTCGGCCAGGTCTTCGGCCTCGCCGGGCGGGAACTCGGCGCGGTGGCTTCGAGAATCGACGGACGCACCGTGACCGTGAACGGCAACAGCGCATCGACGGCCTTCGGGGACTACCAGGTCCGTGTGAACCTCCAGCCGCCCGCGGGCTCGTGACGCGGAGGGGCGGCGTCAGGGCTGAAGTTCCGGCGGCACCCCGGCCGGGAACATGGCGCCGATCAGGGACCGGATGCGCTCGATGCGGTTGCCCGGGTCGGGGTGGGTGCTGAGGAACTCTGGGGCGCCCGCGCCGCCGCCCGCTTCGCTGAGGATCTCCATGACGCGGACCTGCGCCCGGGGGTCGTAGCCGGCGCGGGCCATGAGCTTCACGCCCCACTCGTCGGACTCGAGTTCGTCGTCGCGCCCGTACTTCATGTTGATCACCGACCCGACGGCCTGGGCGATCATGGCGGCGGTCAGCCCGGCGCTGGGGTTCTCGGCGTCCGAGGCGCCGACCGCGATCGCACCGACCAGCCCCTGCGTGAGCCGCGCCTTGGCCATGTGCTGCGCGGAGTGGCGCTCGACGACATGGCCGATCTCGTGGCCCAGCACGCCCGCGAGCTGACCCTCGGTCTCCAGACGCGAGAAGAGGGCGCTCGTGATGAAAATCTGCCCGCCCGGGAGCGCGAAGGCGTTGACCACCTTGTCGTCGGCGAGCAGGTGGAACTCGAAGGGATAGGGCAGCGTGGCGCCCTCGAACCCGCGCTCAAGGAGGCGGCGCCCGACGCGATCGACGAGGTCCTGGGCCGCCGGGTCGGGGAGCTCTCCGCCGAACTGTCGCGCCATCTCCGGCGCGGACTGCAGCCCGAGCGCGATCTCCTGATCGACCGACAGGGCGACATGCTGGGACTGCCCTGTGATCGGGTTCGTGGAGCGCGAGAAGAAGTACCCCATCAGCGCGACGACCGCGATGAGGAAGCCGACGAAGCTGCGGGCGCCGGGGAGACGCCCATGGGGGCGGAGCCCGGCGGGGGATCGGCGGGAGAGGGCCATGGGCGGCTATGTTGCGCTCTGGGCCGCTCGTGAGCAACACGAAGGCCGGGGCGGGGCAGGCCGGGCGGTCAGAATCGGGGCGACCGGACACCCATCGAGTTCAGTACGGCGAGTGTGCGGGTGTGGCAGGCACAGACCTTACAGCTGGCCCCTCCTCTGCTCGTGGCGTGCCCATCCCTCATAGGCGCACAGCGACACTATGCAGGAGATCCCCTCCGTCCGCCATTCTCGCGCGAATTCGATCGAGTCTGACACCGGAATCTCGCTCGCGAACCGCTCAACACAGGCGCGAAACAACGGCGTGGCCTCAGCGACGAACTCGTCGCGCGTTTTCGGCATCGGCTTGTCCTTGAGCCGCAACCCACCGAGCCCTTCGAGAATCGCTCGGTAGGACTCGTCGTAGTTGGAGGCGTCTCGACAAACGGACGCCACCGCATGCATGAGCGGCGTGAACCCGTCGGCGTCCATCGCCAGCGGGTTCGCGTTCGCCCGGAGCAACGCTTCGGTCTTCACATCTTTGTGGACGCCGATGCCGTCGGCGGCGTGAAAGAGCAGGGGCAGGTCGATGCGCGTGCAGGACTCTCCGCCGCATTCGTGCTTGGGACAGACGGCGTTCGCGTCCGCGCCGAGTTCGCAGAGCACCCGCACCTCGAGGCCCGTACCCTCCTGAATGGCCAAGGCGAGCGGTGTCTGATTGCTCTTGTTCCGGTGCTCCAGGTTCACGCCGAGCTGCTTGAGGTAGCCGAGCGTGTCGCGCACCGACTCCTCGGCGTTGGCCTCACCATTGATGTCAATCGCGGCGTGGAAGGCGTTGTAGCCGAGTTCGGTCACGGCGTGCGGGTCGGCCCCAGCGGCAACCAGGAGCCGAAGCAGCGCCGGGTAGCGCGCCGACCCCACGGCTGACATGAACACCGTGTAGCCCCGGTCGTGGGTGGCATTCACGCGCGCCCCGGCTTCGATCAGGGCGCGGACGCGGGGAAGGGCCTCTTCGCCGTCGCCCAGAGCGCTAACCAGCGGCGTCCACCCATACTCGTCCGTGTCCTCCAGCGAGAGGCCGGCCTTCATGAGCGCCCGGACGACTTCCACGGAACGGGCGTAGTACATGGCGGTGCGCTTGAAGCTGTCTCTCGCCTTCGCGGCTGCGCCGGACTCGAGGAGGAGGTGAACGCAATCGACGCGCCCCGACTCAGCGGCGCGGAAGAGCGGGATCTCGTAGTTGGACGGGGCCGAGCAAAGCTGCTCATACATCTTCTCGTCCAACTTCTTCATCGAGTCGGCCATGGCCGCACGCAGTTCCTCCGGCACAGACGCGGATATGTCGGGCTCGCTGTCACGGAACCGGGCCATGCGCTCCATCATGCTTCGATGGCTCTCGCGAGCGGCGATCGGATCCCAGTGGCCCATGGGGTCCAGGCCGAGCGAGAGCAGGAGTCGAAGCCGCTCGGCATCGCCGGTGGCGGCGGTGTCGCACAACAGGCGGTTCAAGCGTTCCGGGCGCTTTGGCAATGGACTACCGGCATCCAGTGCCAACTTCGTGCGTGCGGCATCACCGCCGGGCTTGTAGTTCCAGCCGAGCCCTTCGAGCGCGAATGTGGCCGCAGAGGCCCCCTCAAGCTCGGACCTCGGGTCTGCCCCAAGTTGTAAGAGCAGTGCGACCGTCGCGTCGGTAGCGCCGTCGCCGGAACCCGCTGCGACCATGAGTGGCGTCGCCGGCATCGCTCGCGCACCCGGATCCAGGCCGATGTCAAAGACAGCATTTAGGTCCGCCCCCGCCGCGGCAAGCGATCGGATCGCGGCGTGGTCGCCCACCCGAGCGGCACGGTGCAGGGGCGGCTCACCAACCTTGGGCGGCAGAAGCTCCTTGTTCGACGGTTCGAAGCTCTCCATAACTGATGATAATCAGCACGCGAGAGCACGCCCCGCGAAGAATAAAAAGCCCACAAGTCATGAGCTTGCGAGCGTTCAATCGTCAATCGGGGCGACAGGATTTGAACCTGCGACCTTTTGACCCCCAGTCAAACGCGCTACCAAGCTGCGCTAC
>DOJA01000284.1:8839-9085 GCA_003511945.1 Phycisphaerales bacterium
ACCAAGCTGCGCTACGCCCCGAGCGTGGCCCCTGTGGGCCTCTCACGACCGCCGGTCAGGACGACCGGGGTCGAACGGGCAAGAGTAGCCGGAGCCCGTCCGGGGAGCAACGCCGCCCTGCCCGCGCCTGCGTCTGACAACCAGAACCTAGGGTCCGAGGGCGCGTCCGGGGCGCGTCCGGGGGGCGTCCGGGGGCGCATGCGGAGGCGAGTCCGGGGGCGCGTTAGCGAACCAGGGGGTCCGGGG
>DOJA01000286.1 GCA_003511945.1 Phycisphaerales bacterium
GAGGGGGAGGAGGCGGCGGAGGGTTTTCGTCATCGTCATCGGTGACGAAGCTGGTCTGCCCGCCCTCGGTCCCGAGGTTGCCGCGGATCACCTGGCTCTCGCCCGGCTGACGGTCCACCAGCGAGTTCTCGTCCACATCCCGCGCCAGGGGCTCGCCCGTGTCGGTCTCGGTCTGGCGATTGGACTGCGACGCGGGATCGGGGTTCTCCGCGTCGGTCTGGCTGTCGTCCTCGAAGGCGACCTCGGTCCCGTCGGCGTAGGTGACCTGGATGCGTCCGGTGTTGTTCTGGAGCCCGTAGGCCCGGGTCGGCTGGCCCGGCGTCACATCGATCGCGCCGGTGGTGCCCTTCACCGCGAGCGTCGCGTCGGGCGCGCGCACCTGGACATCGTTGGCGAACTCGGTGGACTGCACATCGAAGACGACGCGCCCGACATCGAGCCCGACCGTCGTGCGGTCCACCCCGCCCTCGTTCATCAGCACATCGAGCGACGCGGTGCCCAGCCGGTCGATCGTGATGGTCTGCCCCTTGATGCGAATCTGAGCCGCGCTGCGGAGCCCGGTCTGGATCCACGCGCCCTGCTTCAGTTCCTCGCCGACCCTGGCGACTCTCCATTCGCCCTGCTCGGAATCGCGGACGCGCACCTTGCCGGTGATGGCGCTGATGACCGCGGTGTTGGGCGCCGCGGGCGTTGAAGCCGCCACCGGGGCGCCCTCGGGGGCGGTCCCCTGGGCGTACACACTGGCGCCCGCTCCCGCGCACGCGATGATCGCCGGGATCAGCCACAAGGTCTTGCGGTTGCTCATCTGCTCTTCTCTCCCCATGCGCTGTGACTCGAACGCGCGCCGGCGACGGGCTACTTTTCCGTCAGGACGATGGTGCCCTCAAAGGGCTCGCCCGACTCCCGGGCCAGGGCCACCGCCCGACGGTAGACCTCCGCCAGGGCCGAATCGCCGAACTCCGACTCCAGAGTATCCATCAGGTCCAGGCACCTGTCGAACTCCTGCTCTAGAAACGCGCGAACCCCTTCCTCGGTTCGCCCAATCCAGTCCACAGTCCGATCACCCTTCAGTTTCCGCTCCCCCACCAGCTCATACAGGGTCTCGAACTGCTTCTTGCCCTTCACAACCACCCGCCCGATCGTCCGCACGCGGAACCGATCACCGATCAGTTCCCGAACACGATTATTGATGAGGATCGTCGTCCCCAGCTGCTTGTTCGCTGATTCCAGCCGCGCCGAGAGGTTCACCGCGTCGCCGATGACCGTGTAGGCCGACTTTGCGGGTGGGTTCCCGAAGTCCCCGACATTCACCTCCCCGGTCGCCAGCCCCACGCGGACGACCAGGCGCTCTTTGGACTCGTTGGAGACGAACGCCCCCGACTCGTTCATCTCCGCGAGTACTTCCATCATCCGCAGCGTGGCCTCCGCAGCGTGGACGGCGTGCTCCCGGTCCTCGAGCGGCGCGCCCCAGAAGGCCATGATCCCGTCGCCCAGGTACTTGTCGAGCGTCGCCCGCGTGCTCTGGAGCACATCCGTCATGGCGCCGAGGTAGGTCGAGAGCATCTTCGAGGTGCCCTCGACGCCGAGCCGTTCGGACATTGTTGTGAACCCCGCGATGTCGCTGAACATGATCGTCAGCTCGCGCTTCTGCGGCGACATGCTGTCCAGCCCGGGGTTGTTCACCAGGATGTCCACCACATCGGGCGGCACATAGGACCTGAACCGCGCCTCGGTCCGACGCCTGCCGCGCTGCTCGACGAACAGCCGGTGCAGCATCACCGTCAACCATCCGGCGAACCCCGCGAGCAGGGGCGTCGAGAGCGCCGTCACCTGCCTCAGCCCGCCCCACAGCAGCACGCCGTCGAACGCCACCCAGAGCCCGAGGAACGCGATCATGAACAGCGGGCTGATCGCCACATCGAGCGCCACCGCCGCCGCCACCGCGAGCAGACCGACCGTCATGATGGCCAGCCCGTCGGCCCACCACGGCGCGGGCCTCAGGATCGGCGCCCCGTCCGCCGCCGCGAGGATGCTGTTCGCCACCGCCGCGTGGACCGCCACGCCCGGCGTGATCGAGTCGATGCTCGATCCGACGAAGTCCGCCGCCGCCCCGGTGGCGCTCCAGCCCACGAAGCACAGTCTTCCCCGGACCAGAAGGGGCAGTTCCTTCTCGCGCCAATGCTGCACGCGCTCCAGCCCGTCGATCACCTCCGACGCCTGCTTCGGCACCACCTCCGCCAGCGCGCGGAGCGCACGAATCTGGCCCCGTTCCTCGTCAGTCAGATCCGCCTCCGCCGGGGCGTCGCTCAGCGCAAACCGCGCCGCCTCGACGACCTCCGCCCACACCGTGCGCTGCGCCTCGAGCGCCCGGAGCCACGCGAGGTCGTCGGGCGAGCCAACCTGCAGTTCCGACGCCCGGCTTGCATACGCCTCCGCCGCCGACGGCTCCAGCAGCGCTCCCGCCGCGGCGCCGATGTTCTCGTCGATCAACGCCAGCCCGCGTTTGATCGCGGGGTACACCGTGTAGAACGGGTCCAGCACCCGCCCCACCGCGACGACCGATTCCGTCGCGCGCCCCTCGACGGTGAACCGCCCCCGCCAGCCGCTCTTGCCCCCCGTGGCGTGGCGGGGCCAGCAGACCATCATCAGCCCGTCCACCCGGGGCTGGCTGGTCAACTGGCGCAGCCGACCGGAGTGCATCGGGAGCCCGACACTCGGTTCAGAATCCCGCAGCAGCCATGTCGTCGCCCGCCCTTGTATCTGCGGCCCGTGTGCCGAGTTCCCCAGTCGCTGCATCGCCGCCGCCAGCCCGAGCGTCGGCCAAAGGCGTCCCCCCGCCTGATGCCACAGCGGGATGCGGCGGACATCCCCGTCCTCGTCCCCGCCCCCGAACGACACGCTCGCCACCCGCTCCGACGCCCGCGCCAGCGCCAGGATCGGCGGCGACGGCTCGTTCCCCAGGGGCCACAGCGCCGCCGAGTCCGGCACCGCGAGCGACGCCCGCTCCGCCAGCTCCAGCAGCGCCAGCGCCGCGTCCCGCTTCAGCGCCAGGTCCCGCACAGCGGCGCCGGTCGAGCCCGACTCCGCCAGCAGCACCCGCCGCAGCTGCTCGACCGTGAGCGAGCGGTCGGTCGACAGCAGGTCAAACACGCCCTCGAAGGTCGCCCGCGTCCCGATGCCGGCTCGTTCGACGGTGCCCCGCCCCGCGCTGCTCTCGACGAACGCGAACGACGCCGCCAGCACCGCCCGCCCGCAGCGCGCGACCGCCGCCGCGAAGGCCTCGTCGTGATCAATCTCACGAACGACTCTCCCTGAGCCCCCGCCCGCGTCCGCGACCACCTCGCGCTCCTGCGGCTCATCGAACAGGATATCGAACGCGACCACGCTGGCCCCCGCCCGGGTCAGTTCGTCGGTCAGCGTGGCCATCATCGAGCGGCGCCAGGGCCAGCGTCCCAGCGTCTCCGTGGCCGCGTCGTCGATCAGCACGAGCACCACATCGTCGCGCATGGGGGGCAGCGGGCGCTGGAACGCCCGCATCCGCTGGTCCACCGCCTCGTGCTCCAGCGCCGCCGTCGCCCCGGTGAGGTGCAGCGCCAGCACGATGAGCACCGCCCCCGCCCCCAGCATCCGCTGCACCCGCGCCATCGACGACGCGCGGCTGCGCGTGCGCAGCGCTGGAACCTCTCCCGAACTCCCCCGCGTGCTCACGCTGCGCCTGACCATGGTTCGACGAGGCCCCGCGCCGCGCTACTGCCCCGGTTCCCCCGCGCCCGGGGCCTCCGTCTTCGCCTGCGCCGCCGACTGACGCAGCAGAACGAAGTCCTGCGCCCGGCTGATCACGCCCACGAACTCCAGCCCCGCGATGACCTGATTCTCCGTCCCGTCGGGCATGATCCCGACATAGACCAGCTCCTTCGTGGCGTAACGCGGCGCCTTGTCCGTCAGCGCCATCATGACGCCCCCGTCCAGGGCGATGGCGTGGGCGATCGCCTTGGCCAGCACCCCCCGGCGCATGGCCATGTTCGCCGGCTCGTTGAACCCGTCGCTCAGCCAGCCGCGCTCCTTCAATGCGGCGACCCGCTGCTCGTACGAGCCCGACCCGTCGGCCCCGTCGGCGAGCACGAGCACGCCGTGGAGCCCCTCGTCGTTGGTGATGGCCGAGCGCCGCTGGACCTCGCCCCAGTACGCCAGTTCGCCCGCGTCGTCGAGCGGCTGGTAGTCGGTGACGACCGTCGGGTCCATCAACGAACGCGCGCATCCGCCCGCGAGGAGCACCGCGGCGCCCAGCGCGACGCCCGCGATCGTGAACATCGTCCTTCGCATCGTGCGTCCCCTCAGAACGAGAGCGTGAACCCCAGGAACACGAACATCCGCGTGTGGCTCGACCCGCCGATGGCCTCGCCCGGGAAGAACGCGCCGTACCGGGCGGCGAACGCCAGATCGCTGGTCAGCCGCCAGTTCAGGTACACATCCGACTCGAACCCCAGGAAGCGGTCGGTGGTGGTGAACTCGTCGATCGGCGCGTCCTCGTCGAGTTTGTTGAACAGGAACAGGTCGAGCCCGATCTGGAAGTCGCCCAGCTCGCGGATCGTGTTGAAGGGGAACGAGGAGATCCCCGCCCGCATCGACCACAGGTTGCTCAGCGGGGCCGCGAAGGCGAGGCCGGTGTTCGCAAAGCCCAGACTGTTGAACCCCTCGTCGTCGGTGCCGGTCAGGTTCCCGCCCACGGTGTCGCTGGCGATCAGCCGATCGTCGTCGCCGCTGGCGAGCAGAACCTCGAACTCGAACCGCGTCCGCCCCGGGTCGCCGAACAGGTAGGTGACCTGCCCCCGGGCCGCCCACGCGCGGATGTCCTCCTCGGTCTGCGCCCCGCGCAGCGGGTCCGACTGGCTGTTGCCGAACTCGTAGACGAACTCTCCCAGGTACAGCCACTGCTTCGAGAACGAGCCCGTGGAGCCGACGCCCACATAGGTCGAGTCGTACTCGAACGCCACCGGCACGCCCAGGTTCACCCGGGGACCGTTGTTCCCGTTCTGGTCCTCCTGGTGGAGGACATAGGCGTAGAACTCCTTGGAGCCCGGGGTGCGGTACGCCAGGCGCCCGCCGAAGTACGCGCGGTAGGTCGCGGAGTCGAAGTCCTTGCGGCTGGCGTCGAAGTCCACCACGCTCTTGTCGCCGGGCGTCACGCCCGCGATCCCGTCGACCGACCAGGAGCCCCATTCGAAGGTTGGGCGGGCCGCGTACACATTCTCCGAGAGCGCGAGCCCCGCGCCCCAGTCGACGAACTGGCGCCCCAGGCGGATGTTGAAGTTCGTCTCGGTCGTGCGCCCTTCATAGGCGGCGGCATACCGGCGCGAATCGAACTCGTACCAGTACCGGTCGATGAAGGGGTCGACCCACCGATCGCCGCGCTCATCGAACGAGTCGCCCTCGCTGAACGCGCGGTACTGGAAGCGGGTGCGCCCGAAGAAGGTGTGCGCCCCGTCCACAACAGCGCGGGCGTAGAGCGTGACCTCCGGCTGCCACAGGCGCCGCGCGTTGTTGTTCTCGTCGTTGAGGTTGACGAACGCCAGCGACGCGACCCCGCCCGCATCGACATAGGACCGTTCGCCCAGCGTGAGCGAGGTGTCGATCCGGAGGCGTTCGGAGGGGTCCGCGGTGCGAACCGCCCGCTCGAGCCGGCGCTGCACATCCGCCTGCCCGAACGCCGCGCCGGCGGCTCCGATCGAGGCCAATCCCGCCGCCGCCTGCACCCGCCACGACGACCTGTGGTTTCGCACCCGCACCTCGCTTTCAATCAAGCGTGGGGCAGGATACCGAACGAATCCGCGCGACGCGCGGGTTGAACTAACGGAGAAGCACGACCCCTGAACGGAGCGACGCGAACAACCTCACCGGCTCATGCGCCGGCGCCGGACCCCCGCCGCAAGCCCGCCACCGAGCAGGATGATGATTCCGGACGGCGCGGGAACACCCCGGACTACTCCGGGGACCTCCGACACCGGAGCGGGGCCAATCACTCCATCGACGCCCGGTCCCGTTCCAAAATCTCCGCCGCCCGGCACACCCAGAAGGTCACCGAGATCGCCCCGCAGCCCGTCCTCGGGTGTCAAAGGCAGTCCGTTCGGTCCCGGCAGAGCCAGGATGATCTTGATGTCGCGGGTATCGAGCAGATCGAAGAGCGGGTTGTTCCAGTCGTACTCAGGAATGCCCGGAACGCTGGGTCCACCGCCAAAGCCGATCTCCGGGATGTCGATGTGGGCGCTGGGTCCTTCCGCCGTGGCAACGGCAGCTAGGGACAGACCACACACCAGTGCGCTGGCCACCCGGAAGGACTTCCGCGAGCTGGGGATCCCGTCAAACATGGCCGCTCCTTCTCCGCGTTATGCGCCAGAGACTACCTGCGCGGTTTCAAGAATCCTCCACGCCGTCGGCCGGAAACTCGGAAAGCGGCTCATCGTGGCCGAAATGACCGAGCGATCCTCCTCGTTGATCGTAAGCGGCAGGTCCAGCCCCGTCTCGGCCGAGAGCCGGTCGTGCAGCGCGAACTGGATGGTGAACACCCGCTCACGCATCGACCAGTTGTCCAAGCGGTCGGCGACCTCTAACGCCTTGCCCAACAGCCACTTGAGCGCCTGTTGCCGTTCGGGTCCGGTCAGGTGCCGCATCGCGATGTTGCTCGCGAAGATGCACCACCAGCCCCAGGACTCGATCCAATCCCCCGCGACAGTGGGGCCGAGATCGACCGACGCCGCGAGTTCGGACCGCATGAGCGCGACCGCCTCCGACGGGGAGCGCTCCTTCAACTCGACTCCCACCTCGATCAGTCCGCCTCGACAGGTGTTCGCGACTCCCAGAAGCGACGGGTCGGCCAACTCACCCGCCAAGCGGGTGTAGGAACTGCGGGATTGCTCCAAGTCGGCCTTGGCCGACTCAGCGTGGAGGAGCAGGTTCTCTGGCTCCATGGCCATGAGCCGCCGATGAGTATTCCCGCGCACATAGTGGACATACGCCACGCGCTTCCAGTCGTGCTGCTTCTCCGGTGGATTGCTCGCGTACCACCGGGCCAGCACCTCGCTGGTGCCCAGCGCCGGGGTGAGGTCCCACAGGGTGTACTGGGCGTTGGCGAGCGACGCCTGCAGCACCAGGCGCAGCCGGACCGACATCGGCCCCTGTCGCAGCCCGCGCTGGACGACCTCCAGCACCTTCTGATAGCGCCCCAGCCCGTCCCATCCCGCGGCCTCGCGGACGCTGGCGTGGGCCCGCTCGTCAGCCGAGCGCGCCACGCGGTACATCCGCTGCCCCAGCGAGACCACCGCCTTGTAGTCGCCCCGCCGGACCGCGCCCATCAGCTCTTCGTTGAGGGCCTCAAATGTCTCGCCCTGGGGCGTCTCAGCCGCCAACGGGGAGTCGGCGCCGCTCCAGATTGCTTCGACCACTTCGCCGACGGGCCACTCCAGCACCTCGGCGAGCGAAACCAGGTAGTCCATCTTCGGATTGGCCGACTCCGGTAGGAGCTTGGTCGGATCGCGCCCCAGCGCCTTGGCCAGCTGCGCGCGGTTCCAGCCCTTGGAGACCCGGGCGAGGTGGACCAAGGCCTCGAGCCGCTCCTTGCGCTGGACTGTCGGGTTCATTCACGCCTCCCCGCTGCCCTACCGCCGGCGGCGGGCCTTTCCGCAAGCCAGCCGCTCATTGGCCAAGTGTCACACGGAACGCCAGTGGAATCAAGCCCCGCTTCCGGATCCCGGCTCCCCAACTTCTGGCACGCCCCGCGCGGGAGCACCCCGCGGATCGATCCGCCGGCCCCCCCCAAAGGGTTCCACTCGTCCCTGTACCTCGCCCCCGAACGCCCAGCCCCCCCCCCCCGGACCCCCGGACCC
>DOJA01000308.1:0-6909 GCA_003511945.1 Phycisphaerales bacterium
TCGCTCCGGCCTTCTCCGAGTCACCCCGTGAGCGGCTCTGAACCACGCCTTCAGGCCCGGATCATGTCCGCGATGTCGTTCAGCGTCTTGGCCAGCACCAGGTTGATCATCACGATCGACACGAACGACGATACGAACGCCTCGGTCGTCGCCCGCCCGACCCCCTGCGCGCCGGGCGCGCAGGTGAAGCCCTTGAAGCACGACACCAGCGCGATCGCCGCCCCGAAGAAGACCGACTTGACCAGCCCGTTCACGATGTCGAACCAGTCGATGAAGAACTCCGTGAAGTCCCAGTAGCCCACCTCGTTCACGCCGAAGAATCGCACCGTGATGAGCCACCCGCCCAGCACGCCGCACAGGTTCGACGCCACGGTCAGAATCGGGATCATCACCACGCACGCCACCACCCGCGGGGCCACCAGCACCCGCACCGGGTCCGCGGCCATGACCCGCATCGCGTCCAGCTGATCGGTCACCCGCATGGACCCCAGTTCCGCAGTGAGCGAGCACCCGACCCGCCCCGCGAGCATCACCGCCGCCAGCACCGGGCCGATCTGCTTGACGATGGAGATGTTGACCACCCCGCCCAGGCGGGCCTCCTGCCCCAGGGCCGCGAACTGGTCGTAGAGCTCGATCGCCAGGATCGCGCCGATGAACGCGCCCGTCAGCCCGACCACCGGCGCCGAGCGGGTGCCGATGGCGTAGAGCTGCGCCCCAAGCCGCGACCACCGCGCCCAGGAACGGACGCCGATGACGATCGCCCAGACCGCGGCGCCGACAAACCGCGCGAACGCGCCGAAGCGCGAGACCGCCGCCACGACCGCCGACCCGAGGTGAACGATCGGGGTCACCAGGGCGGGCGGGGTCATGGCTTCACTCCGCCGAGCCGGTCAGGGCGCCGGGGCCTCACTTCATGGGCATTTCGGGGCGCGAGGCGGGCTGTGCCGCGGGCTCGGTCGGCGCCGGGGCGCTCTCGACGGCGCCCGACGAGGGCGAGCCCGGCACGACAAAGATCTCGACCCGCCGGTTCTGGGCCGTGCCGCCCCGGGCCGCGTTGGGCACCAGGGGGCGGAACTCGCCCCAGCCGGCGATCTCCAGGCGCGTCGGCGACATCCCCGCCTGGCGGAGCACTTCTTCCACCGCGATGGCGCGATAGGCCGACAGGTGCCGGTTGGTGCCGAACTTCTGGCGGGTCGCGGCGCTGCTGATGGGCTGGTTGTCGGTGTGGCCGACGATGCGGAGGTCGTACCCCGACGCCGAGGACCCGTTCAGGATGCGGGCCAGCGCCTGCAGCCCGTCGCGGGCCGCCGGACGGACGACATCCGAGCCCGAATCGAAGGTGAGGTCGCTCGTGAACTGCAGCATCCCGCGGGCCGGGTCGTAGCGGATGATGTCCTGGTGCTGGGCCGCCAGTTGCTGGATGGCGCGGTCGGTCTCCGGATCGAGGGCCGCGAAGCGCAGATTGCCCAACTGGTCGGCGATCGAGGCCTGCTGCGAACGCACATCGCCGATTTGACGCTGAAGGTCGGTGCGCACGCCCTGGAGCCCGCGGACATCGCCCTCGAGTTCGGCGATCCGCGAGTCCTTCCGCTGGAGCGCCAGCTGGAGGGCCTGGTTCTCCTGATTGAGCTGTTCGATCCGGGCGGCGCTGGTCTGGTTGATCTGTTCCAGGCGGTCCCGCTCCGTGCTGGCGCAGCCGCCGAGGGCGAGGCCGCTGACCGCGACGAGGGCGACGATGCGGAGAGTGTTCGTCATGGCTGGGTCTTCCTTCTCCTGCAGGGCGGGCGTCCGGACGCGCAGCGGGGTCCGACGGGCGGCATGGGTGAGTCGCAAGGCAGGATACCGCGCGCGGACGAGGCCGCCCCGCCGCGCCCCCGGCACCGGGCTAGCATCGGCCCGACATGCCCCCGGCGCTGAAAGACGGGCCAGTTCTCATCCTCGCGGACGGCTTGGCGGACGCCCAGCGGTCGATCACGGGTCCGGTGGCGCTGCTCGCTGAGACGGGTTGGAACGACCCCGCGGTGCTGGCCTGGGGGCCGCCGCAAGAGGTCCGCCAACACCCGGCGGCGGGCGCGGCCAGGACGATCGACCGGCGGGGCTGCATCCTGCTGCCCGGGCTGGTCAACGCCCACACGCACCTGGACCTGTCCCACATGGGGGCGCGCCCGTTCGACCCGGTTGAGGGCTTCGCAGGATGGATCGGGATGGTCCGGCGCGAGCGGGCGGTGGGGGGGCCGGCGGTCGCGGAGTCGGTCCGGCTAGGCGTTGCACGCCTCCTCCGGGGCGGCGTGGCGGCGGTGGGGGACATCTCGGGGGCCTTCCGGCTGGAGCCCGCGGCGACTCTGGCCGCCTTGGGGCTGCGGGGGGTCTCGTACTGCGAGTTCTTCGCGCTGGGCGCCCGGTGGCGCGATGGGATTCAAAGGGCGGGCGAGGCGCTCGCCGCTCTGCGCCGGGGGCTGGGGGGCCAGACCCGCGTCCGCGCTGGGCTCCAGCCCCACGCGCCGTATTCGGTCGGGCTGGACGCGTTCCGATGGGCCGTCGAGCAGAGCGAAGGCGACGGGATGCCCCTGTGTACCCACCTGGCGGAGAGCCGGGCGGAGTCGACGCTCGTCGCATCGGGCGGGGGAGAACTGGTCGAAGCGCTGCGCTCGTTCGGCGTGTGGGACGAGGGGGTGGCCGCCGGGTTCGGACACGGAGCGACACCCGTTGCCCACCTCGCCCCGGTGCTGAACGGCGCGCGCCGTCTGGCGGCGGTGCATGTCAACCACTGCTCCGACGCCGACATCGAAACCCTCGCGCGGGCAGGAACCCGCGTCGTGTACTGCCCCCGCGCCTCCTCGTACTTCCACCACGAGCGCGACTTCGGGCCGCACCGATACCGGGACATGATGCACGCCGGGATCACCGTGGCGCTGGGGACCGACTCGATCATCAACATCCCCCCGGATCAGGCCGACCGCCTGAGCCCGCTGGACGACGCCCGGCTGCTCTTTCAGCGCGACGGCACCGACGCCCGCACGCTGCTCGCCATGGCCACGGTGAACGGGGCGGTCGCCCTGGGGATCGACGAGGCCCTCTTCCGCTTCCCGCGGGTCGCCGGGCCGATCGCTGGGGTGATCGCGGTGCCAATCCCGGGCACCTCGCCGGCGGACCCCGCCCGCGCGGTGATGGAGTCGAGGGCGCTGCCCGAGTTCGTCCTGAGGCCCGCTCCGGGGCCCGGGATATGACCCCGGCGCCGCGCTGGACCGACTCTGACTTCCTCAGCCCCTCGGAATCGCTGGCGCCCGCGCTGCTGGGCCAGGTTCTGGTGAGGATCCTGCCCGACGGGACTCGCCTGTCGGGCCGGATCGTCGAGGCGGAGGCCTACCTCGGCCCGCAGGACCTGGCGTCGCACGCCGCCGGGGGGCGCAGGACCCATCGCAACCGCCACATGTACGACGGGCCGGGCACCTCCTATGTCTACTTCACCTACGGCATGCACCACTGCTTCAACATCGTCTGCGGGGCCAGAGGGCATCCGCTCGCGGTGCTGATCCGCGCGCTGGAGCCCCTGGAAGGAGTCGACCGGATGCGGGCGCTGCGAGCCGCCGGCTCGGCGCGCGTCATCGCCGACACGGACCTGCTGCGTGGCCCCGGCCGCCTGTGCCAGGGAATGGGGATTTCACTGGACGACAGCGGGCTGGACCTGGGAAGCGACCGGTCAATCTGGGTGGAACGGGTGGAACGGGTGGAGCTGGGGGAGCGGGCGGAGCGGGCGGAGCGGGCGGAGCGGGTGGAGTGGGCGTCGGGCGTCGGTGAGCGCGTAGGAGTAGGCCCCCGGATCGGGATCGGCGGCTCGCACGCCTGGGTCGAGGCGCCGCTCCGGTGGTTTGTCGAGGGCAGCCCCTTCGTCAGCCATCGGAGGGCGCCCGTCGGCGCGCGCCGGGCGGGCGGTTCGGAACACGCTCAGGTTGCCCGGGGGGGTTGAGCCGATAGACTCCCGCGTCGAATCCGACCCCGCATCCCTTGGCGAAGGATTCCATCGGCGTGAGCACCGAGAGCGACACCGTCTGGCAGCGTCTGAAGGCGTCGAGCGTTCCCTACCCGCCTCAGGCGTTTGTGTTCGTCCAGGAGGGGCTCCGATGCACCGCCGACCGGCTGCACGGCGAGGGCGCCTCGGGCGACCGCCATGTCAGCGGCCAGCAACTGTCGCTTGGGCTGAAGGACTACGCGGTCGATCAGTACGGGCTGCTCGCCCGCACGGTCCTGGACTCCTGGGGCGTCCGGCGGACCGAGGACTTCGGCAAGATCGTCTTCGCCATGGTCGAGGCGGGGGTGCTCCGCAAGACCGACGAGGACCGCGCCGAGGACTTCATCGGGGTCTTCGAGTTCGACGAGGCCTTCGGGAACGAACTGTTCCGCTGCGCCGCGCCCTGACCGGGGCCGATTCCGTCACGGTGCGGTACCCTGCCCCCCGTGAGCGGGACGGGCAAGTCCACACCGAGTTCCGATGCACGCGGACCCATTGGCGGGGCTGCGCCGTCGTGGATGTCGCGCCACCTGTGGCAGATCCAGCCGGTGCGCGATGTGCTGCTCGGGCTGGGGCTCTTCGGGCTGCTGGTCCTGGGGCACCGGATCAGCATTGTCACGGTGCCGCTGCTGCTGGCGGTGGTGATGGCCTATCTGCTGGAGCCGCTGGTGCAGCGGATGATCCGGCTGAAGTGGGTCAGCCGTCAGGGGGCGGCCCTGGCGCTGCTCCTGGTCTCCGGCGCGCTGGTGGTGGTGCCGGTGACTGTCGGCGCCGGGTTCGCGGTCGTGCAGGGGGTGGCGTTCGCGGAGGACCTCGCGCAGAACCTGACGCTGGTCCGCCGGTCGGTGGACAACCCGACCGACGCCGCCGCCCGGGACGCGGTGCCGGAGGGCTCGTGGCGCTCCATCCGCGACTTTGTGGTGCTCGACCCCGACGAGGACCCGGACGAGTGGCGCCTGCTGCGCCGGGTGGCGGTGGCCGCGGTCGACTACGCCCGCGCCAACGCGGACAGCGTGGCCCGCTCGCTGGGGCGCGCGATCATCGGGAGCGGCGCCGACGCCGCCCGGCTGGCCATCAGCACAGTCACCTCGGTGGGGCTCTTTGTGTTCTCGGTGTTCCTCACCGGGTTCTTCTTCTTCTTCGTGAGCACCGGGTGGGGGCGGGTGCTGGAGTTCTGGCAGTCGCTCATCCCCGAACGGCGGAAAGGGGCGGTGATCGACCTGGTGAAGCAGATGGATGTCGTCGTCTCGGGGTTCGTCCGCGGGCGGCTGACGGTCTGCTTCTTCCTGGCGATCTTCTACACCGTGGGGTACGCGATCGTGGGCGTGCCGGCGCCGCTCATCATGGGGCCGATCCTGGGCGCGGTCTCGCTGATCCCCTACATCTCGATCCTGGGCGTGCCGGTGGCGATGCTGCTGATGTGGCTGGAGCCCTCGACGGGCGGATGGCAGTCGTCGTGGTGGTGGATCCTGATCGCCCCCGGCGCCGTGCAACTGCTCTCGCAGGTGTTCGATGACTACTTCCTCACGCCGACCATCCAGGGCAAGGCGACGAACATGGACACGCCCACGATCCTGTTCGTCTCGATCGCCGGCGGATCGATCGCCGGGCTGTACGGCATCCTTCTGGCGATCCCGGTGGCCGCGTGCCTGAAGATCATGATCCGCGAGGTGTTCTGGCCCCCGTTCCGGGACTGGGCCCAGGGGAAGCGCTCCGACCCGTTGCCGTTCGGCAAGGCCGAGCGCGAGGCGCGCCCTACTTCCGCTTCTTGAAGCGGCTCTTGGGGCTGGCCATGTGCGTGGACTTCTTCCCGCCCAGGGGGGGCATCCCCTGCATCCCGGGCATGCCGCCCGCGCTCTGGAGGTCGCGCATCGCCGCCAGGCGTCCCTTCACGCCCATGCCCGCCATCTGGCGCGTCAGGCGCGAGACCGCATCGAACTGCTTCAACATGCGGCTCACTTCCTCGACCTTCACCCCCGCGCCCGTCGCCACCCGCTGGCGCCGCGACTGGTTGAAGACCGAGATGTCCTTCCGTTCCGCCCGGGTCATCGAATGAACGATGCCCTCGATCCGGTCGAGCTGCTTCTCCTCGATCTCGACATCCTTCAGCATGCTGCCGACGCCGGGGAGCATGCCCATCAGCTGCTTCATCGGGCCCATCCGGCGCAGCGAGCGCATCTGCGAGAGGAAGTCGTCCATCGTCAGCTGGCCCTTGGCCATCTTCTCGGCGATGCGCTCGGCCTCCTCCTCCGAGACCTCCTGCTGCGCCTTCTCGACGAGCGAGACCACATCGCCCATCCCCAGGATCCGCCCCGCGATCCGTTCGGCATGGAACTCCTCGATCGCGTCGAGCTTCTCGCCCGTCCCTACGAACCGCACCGGCGCGCCGGTGACCCTCCGGACCGTCATCGCGGCCCCGCCCCGGGTGTCGGAATCGAACTTGGTCAGCACGACGCCGTCGATCTCCAGGCGCTCGTTGAACGCCTTGGCCGATCGGACGGCGTCCTGCCCCGTCATCGCGTCGACGACCAGCAGGATCTGGTGGGGGTTCACCGCGCGCCGGACCCCTTGGAGCTCCTTCATCAGTTCATCGTTGATGTGCAGGCGCCCGGCGGTGTCGAGGATCACTGTGTCGATCCCCGCCTTCTGTGCGGCCCTCAGCGCGTTCTGGCACACCGTCACCGCGGCCCCGACCGCCTTGCCGTACGCCGCCACCTTGTCGGGCTCGCTGTAGAACTCCACCCGCGCGCCGCCGGGCATCTCCGCCTGCACATGCTCCGCGACGGTCCTCAACTGGTCCACCGCCGCGGGGCGCTGCAGGTCCGCCGCCACGAGCATGACCGAGCGCCCGCGCTTCTTCAGGTACGCCGCCAACTTGCCGCAGGTCGTCGTCTTGCCCG
>DOJA01000308.1:6971-7495 GCA_003511945.1 Phycisphaerales bacterium
GCCGCAGGTCGTCGTCTTGCCCGACCCTTGGAGCCCGCACATCATCACGATCGTCGGCCCCGGGCTGACCCGCGGCACGCCGGGCTGGCCCTCGTCCTCGCCGCTGGTCATCAGGTCGACCAGGGCGCGATGGACGATCCCGATCATCTCCTGACCGGGCTTGAGCGACCTGGTGATCTCGGTGCCCAGGGCGCTCTCGACCACGCGCCCGCAGAACTCGTCAACGATGCCCAGTTCGACATCCGCCTCCAGCAGCGCCGTGCGGACATCCGCCATCGCCTCGCGGACATTGGACTCGGTGATCCTGCCCTTGCCCGAGAGGCGTCGGAACGCGGCGGAGAATCCCTCGGAGAGGCGGTCGAACATGGGCGGTGCACAATCCTTGGTACGGGGTGGCGGGCAGGGGTGAGGGGCAGGGGCCGAGTGTAGCCGTCCTGCTTGGCCCCCCGGACCACCCCCCGGGCGGCCCCCCCGAACCCCCCCGGGAGCCCCCCCCGGGGGCCACCCCGGGGCCCCCCCCCGGC
>DOJA01000356.1 GCA_003511945.1 Phycisphaerales bacterium
CGGGGGCGGGGGAGGAGGAGCATCGAAGAGGTCCGGCGGGATGGTCTGGCGGAATGACTCGGCGGCACGGAGCGTGCGATCGGGCACGCCGTTGTCGCCCATGATGACGGGGATGTAGCCCAGCGCGGCGATGCGCCGGATCTCGGCCTGGCGCTCGGAGAGCGTCAGTTCCCGTCCCAGCATCTCGGCCATCGCCGGGAAGGTGGCCTGCGTCCAGGTCTCGTGCCCGGGCATCAGCAGGTCGGCCAGGAGGTGCGGGCGATCGGTCTGATGGCCGTACAGGTAGGTCGGCCCGAGGAGATGGATGAGGTCGGGCGCGTCGAGTTCGGAGATGAACTTGACGCCCGGCGCGCGGGCCCGCATCCGCTCGAGCCAGTGGTAGGCGTCGTAGTAGGGGATCTTGGAGAAGGCGTCGAGGCCGACGGCCTGAGCGCCGAGTTCGACCGCCACGCCCAGTTCGCGCATGGCGCGGGTGACATGGTCGGGATTGTTGGGGTCGAGAATCTCGGAGGTCGGGCTGTCCCAGACCCGCATGACCTCCTGCGAGCGTCCCCACCAGTAGCCGACTTCTGACGGGCCGCGCTGGGGCAGGGTCTGAAGGCGTCCAAAGGTGCTGAAGAGCGCCGGCTCCGTCTTGATGGGCGAGAGAGCGAGGAAGGGGAAGTTCTCATCCTGGTTGTGCAGGTAGTTCCCGCTGGCGGCCCAGATCATGACGCGGTCGAAGCCCAGACGGGTCATCTCGCGCGGGATCCAGTTGACCCAGCCGTCCCAGCCGTAGAGGTCGGGCCGGCGGGTGTCTTCGACCCACCCGCGCGGGTTGCTGGGCTTGCACAACTGAGGAGAGGACATGTGAACGGCAAGCACGGGGCGCCGGTCGGGCGTGTAGCGCATGGTGCCGTAGGCCTGGCGGAAGAAGTCGCGGTAGGGGGTGAGCGTGCGGACCCAGCCGTTGGGCTCGGAGGGGTCGGTCGCCATCAGGCGGAGGGCCAGCGTGTACTGCCGGGTCTGGCCCGGGGGGAGGTCGCCCCGGAGGTGGAACCCCGACGACCAGGAACGATCCGACTCGGGGCGCCCGCCCACGCTGAAGGTGTGCGTGGTGACAGGGTGGAGGTACTCGGCGGCGGAATAGAGGAGACTGATCCCGACCGTGTACCGCTCGTCCGACAGCAGGATGACCGGGCTGTACAGCTCCTGCGGATAGGGCAGCCCGCCGGTCACATAGACCTGGGCGCGCCTCCGATCGTGGACCAGCGGCGTGCCCTGCCCGCGGAAGTCCCAGTGGTCGATGACCGGGCCGAGCATGATCCCGTCGATGATGATCTGCCCCAGCGGCTGGGGCAGCGAGGTCGCGTTGCGGTAGGTCAGCGTGATGTCAAACCCGTTCCGCGCCGGCGTGAACGACATGCTGGGCGCCAGGATGGTCTCCCGGACCACCGGGCGGACCTCGTTGCGCACGACGACGCCCCCGGTGGTCGGATCGACCACCTTGGCCTTCCCGCCCGGGAAGGTGCTGTCGAAGACTCCGACCGGGGCCGCCCGCGCCGGGGCGGCGAATGGGGCGCCTCCGAGGATCAAAACCGCTGCTGCGAGCAATCGCCGTCTCATGGCTGCGTCTCCGTCGCCAGTGGGAGTTCAGCCGTCTCTTTGATGTGTGTGCCGGATCGGCCGCTGACGGCCGGGTCAATCGAAATGTCCAGGACCTGGGCCTTGTGGTCCGACTCGCCGGCGTCGACGAGGGCGTACGAAGCGACCTCGACGCCGGTCGAAGCGAGGGCCTGATCCAGGTGCCACAGGGGGAAGGCGCGGGGCCACGACGCGAGCCGCCCGGGGCCGGCGGCGGCGCTGGCGTCGCGCAGCCCGGCGCCGAGCACATCGAGCGACGCCGAGCCGCGCGGGATGTTCATGTCCCCGATGACGAGGTCTGGCCAGCCGGGGAATCCATCGCTGTCGGGGGTTGCGGCCCCGACCTCGCGCGACAGGCGGGCGAGGCGGGCCCGCGCCACCGTCGCCAGGCGCAGCTTGCTGACGAGCGGGTTCGAGGGCAGGTCGATGAACCAGACCACCAGCGGACGCCCCAGCACGGGCGTGGTGTCCACCCTGAGGAATCCGACCGCGCCGAGGTCTCGCTCTTCAAAGTCGCGCACGGCGGCGCCGGTGTCGCGCGCCAGCCAGTTGTACGCCCGCACCGCCCACGCGGGCGGGCGTCGGTCCAGACCCAGCGCCGACGCCTGCCCCGCGTCCAGCAGCGGGCGCAGCTCCCAGTTCATGATCGGGAACCGCGAAGCCACCGAGAACATCCCCACCCGCCGACAGTCAAAGCCCTCGCCCAGCGAGAGGCACGACTTCCGCAGGCGCTTGAGGGGCTGCGTCGTGGTCAGCAGGAGCAGGTCCGCGTTCTCGAAACCGTCGATGGCCGCGAAGGGCTTCTCCCAGATCCCCGCGCCGTGCGAGGTCATGTTCCAGTTGACCACGCGGAGGGTCGTGGAGGGGCGCGAGGACAGTTCGTTCACCACCGCGGGCACGCGCCATTCCAGGGCGATCCCCGCGAGCGCCGCGACGGCGCCGACGGCCGCCAGGCACACCATCGCGCGGGGAAGGCGGCCGCGCCAGCCCAGCCGCGGGCGGTCGGCCAGCGCGAAGCCGGCCATCGCCAGCACCAGCGCCGCGGGCCAGAGGACGGCGCCCGGAGCCCAGGAGATGTACTGCGTCATCAGGAACCGGTCCGACGCCAGCAGCCCCACCGCGCCCAGGGCGCAGCACGACAGCGCGCCGAAGGTGGCCGCCCGCGCGCCGAACCGGCGCAGGCGCCCCCCACGCCCCGCGGGAGCCGCGGCCTGAATCGGCCCCTGGCGGCTCACGAGCGCACCCCGCTCTCACCGGCGCCGACCAGCGCGGGTTCCGCGTCGTACTCGCTCCAGGGCTCGTCCGGAGCCTCGCCCTCGGGATCGGCGTCGACGAACTGGCCCCGGGCGCGTCGGGCCGCGTCGGGATCGAACTCGATCGACGGGAACGCGCTGACGATCGGCCCGACCGTGGCGCGCAGCAGGGCGACGATGGCGAACGAGATCACGATGCCCCCGGTGATCTGGAGCATGAACAGGGGCGTGTCGCCCCGGGGGACGGCGATCACATTCCCCAGGCAGGAACCCATGACGGCGATGAAGTAGGGGTTGCGGGCCCGGTCCGACAGCGCGCGGTCCACCCCGCCGAAGATCAGCCCGAAGACCAGCGCGTAGCCCACGACGCCCAGCCAGCCGCCCTCGGCCCAGCCGTGCCCGATGATGCCCGGGCCCAGGTTCGGGGCCACGCCCATCTGGTCGCGCAGGATGGCCCCCAGCGCCTCGGGCTTCCCGGCCCACACCGAGCGGGGGATCGGGTTGGTCACGAACCAGACCAGCCCGTGGAAGGGCATGTGGGGGAAGATCGAGGGGTACCCGTCGAGGATGAACAGCGTGTTGGGCGCGGTGTCGGCGTAGACGATGAACTTGATGACGCTCGTGTCGATCTTTGGGTTGGTGACCAGTTCGGTGAGCTGCTGGGCCCGGCGCTCGAAGGTTGCGCCGGAGGCCATCTTGCCGCTGCCCTCGGCCCGCAGGGGGGAGTAGATCACGATCGCCAGGAACCCGAGCGCCGCCGCGCTCGAGAAGCGGATGAAGTTCGCCGTGCCCGAGCGGTAGCGCCACACCGCGAAGTACCACATCCACGGGATGACCAGCAGGATGCCCAGCATGTACCGTCGTCCGGTGAGCCCGACGGTCCCGATGATCGTGGCCACCGCGAGGGTCGTGAGGAAGACGCCCCAGGAGAGCGGGTTGAACCGGCGGGAGATCAGGTAGTAGGTCGCCAGCCCCATGGCGACGCAGGCCAGCTGCGAGCGGATCTGGCCCATCAGGAGCCCGATGAACCCGGGCACGGGCGCGACGCTGAACAGCAGGGCCAAGGACATCATCGCCCCGGCCACGGCGAGCAGGGCGGGGGTGGTGATCGCCATCTGCGCCTTGGGGATCAGGCGGGCGGCCCAGGTCCAGCGGAATCCCAGGTGGGCCGCGCCGACGAACAGCAGCACGAACACGGGCATGAGCAGCGCCAGCAGGAAGAACGCCTCGTCGGACCCGTGGTGCAGCGTGGCGGTGTACTCGCCCGAGGCGGAGAAGTAGGCGCTCAGGAAGTAGAACTGGATCATCCCCAGCAGGAACAGGTTCCGCCACGAGAGCGTGTCCCACGACCGCGCGAAGATGTTGCGCAGCCACATCCCGACCACCAGGATGATCAGGACGATGCTCACATTCGCGCAGAACGAGGCCATACGCATCAACCCGATCGGGCGTCCGGGGATCCCGCCTCAACCGATCGGGCCTCACCCCCCGCCCCCGGACCGGGGTGGTACGGCGCACGACGGGCGGGGGTTCTGGGATGGTCCGGA
>DOJA01000357.1:0-2598 GCA_003511945.1 Phycisphaerales bacterium
GGGGGGACCGGGGGCGGCCCGCTCGACGCTCACCCGGAACGCGGAGACCGAGACCACCCGGACCCGCTCGCCGGAGTCAATGAAGCCGAACTCAGACACCACATCGACCAACCGGTCGCCAAACTCTGCGCTGCCGGACGGGCGAAGGGGCGTGCAAGCGATGCCCACCGCCCCGATGACGGCCGGCCCTCCCGTTCCTCCCCCGGAGAGGGGATTCGGGGCCATGGCGGCGAGCAGCTCGTCCCCGGCGGGGCCGCCGTCGGCCCGCTGGCTCTCCGTGAGAATCAGCCCACCCACCACCGGGAACTTGTGGGTGTAGCGTGTGAAGACATACGCCCCCGCTCCCGCGACGAACACCGCCAGCAGGACCACGGTGACGGCCCAGGCAAGGTCCGCCGAGCCGCCCGGGCGCGCGCCCGGGAAGAGTTCTCCAGTGCTCGCGAACACCCCCACCAGCCCGGCGAGGACCAGCACCAGCCCGCCGATGCCCGGCGCGCCGAAGCCGGGGAACACGAAGATTTCCAGCCCAACGAGCCCCAGCCCGATGAGGATCGCCGCCGCCGCCCACCAGGTGGAAGCGCCCAGCAGCAAGGGCGGCACGACCAGCCCGCCCAGCGCCACCAGCGCCACGAGCCCGGGGATGCCCACACCGGGCATCGACATCTCAACGAACAGCGCGATCAGGAACACCACAATCAGCAGCCCCCGGATCACGAGCCCGCTGAGCCCCTGGGTCATGAAGCCAACCAGCGACTCGGACCAGGACTGGTCGAGCCGCGCGAGGTGGCTGGCGCCGAGGAACCGTCGGAGGTCCTCGTCGTTGCGGACGGTGACCTGCGGGTCGGTGAAGCCGTAGAGGCGCAGATCGCCCTCTTTCAGGGTGAGCAGCGTGCGCCCGTCGGTCGCGTAGTGGACCAGTTCGTAGCGATCGCGGTCGGCGGGGCCGAAGACCGGGCGCGTGGCGGGGGTCTGGAGCTGCAGGTTGACCGCGTCGATGGTCTCCTCGCTGAGCCCCGGGAGCGCGGGCTTGAACGAGCCGGTGTCGGTGGGGAAGGGCGTCGCATCGCCGGACTCGGAGGGGGCGCCCTCGGCGGCGGGTCCGGAGAGGATGTGCGAGCGTCCGCGCTCCGGGGGGGCGCCGAAGATGTCGCGGTACTCGCTCTCGTTCACGAAGTACTGCTCGCCGGTCACCTTGTCCCGGATGAGCCAGGTCTCGGCGCCCAGGGCCACGAAGCCCTGCACGAGCATCTCGTCGTAGCCGCTCCGCCGGGCGGAGTCCACGATCTCCGCCAGCAGCGGCGCCAGGAGTTTTTGGCGCTCGGTCTCCGGCAGCGCCATGATGCCCGTCAGCGGGCTGGCGGCGATGGGCGCGGCGTCGCCCATCGTGGCCGCGGGCGAAATGACGATCTCCCGGCAGGCCAGCGCGATGATCGCTCCCCCCGAGTACGCCGTCGGGTTGACCCACGCGACCGTGTTGGTGATGGGCGAGCGCTTGATCTCGGTGCAGATGTCCAGCACCGCGGGCACCTCGCCCCCGGGGGTGTCGATGTCGAAGACGATGGCGTCGGCCCCGCCCTCGACGGCCTGCTTCATGCGGCGCCGGACGCTCATCGAGGTCACGCCGTCGATGGGGCCTTTGATCGTGATGACCGCGACATTGTTGGCCTGGCGCGAGGCGGGCACCGCAGCGGGGGGTGCGGGGCTGGAAGGCGTTCCGGGGGACGGGGCGGCCCGACCCGGGACCGCTCCGAGCACCGCGAGCAGGAGCGAGGCCACGCCCACCACGAGGCGGCGAACGATGCCCCGGCGGTCGGGTCGAGCGGGATTGAGGGCGGTGTTCGTCATGCGTCTGCTGACCCCTGGAAGACCCGGTCGGAACCCCGGTTTATAGTAGCGCCCCATGTGGCTGCACGCGGTCGCGGTGGGAGTCGGAGGCGCCCTGGGCGCGCTGGCCCGCCATGGGGTGCTCCTGGCGATGTCGCGCTCGGGACCGGAGGGCCTGCGCGGCGCGCGCGCCGCGGGGCACTGGGTGTGGGCGACCTGCGTCATCAACCTGGTCGGTTGCCTGGCTCTGGGAATCCTCGTCGGTTGGTTTCAGCGCCAGAGCGCGATGGACGAGCGCTGGAAGGCGCTGGTGGTGACCGGGTTCCTCGGCGCGTTCACGACTTTTTCAACCTTCGCGGGCGATGCGGTCCGCCTGGGCGATGAGAAGGACATGGCGTCGGCGCTGGCCTATGTGCTGGCGACCGTCATCGGCGGGATCGCGCTGTGCATCGCGGGGATCGCTCTGGGAAGGGTGGCCGCGGGTCCGGGGTGAACGGCGTCATGCGCCGGCCCGACGGGCCGAGGCGTAGAGCCACGGGGTGCCGGGGTACGACCGAAGGTCGTGCCCCGCTTCGCCGCGCCCCGCCCGCGGGGCACGCGGCGGACCGCGTACCCCGGCACCCGCCAATCAGCCCGGCCCGGGCGGCGCCGACTGCTGCACTTCCCACCGGATCTCCGGCCCCAGGCATTCGATGTGGACGGCGAAGAAGCCGGGTGCCGGGGTACGACCGAAGGTCGTGCCCAGCGTCGTCGCGCCCCGCCCGCGGGGCACGC
>DOJA01000357.1:2788-3362 GCA_003511945.1 Phycisphaerales bacterium
TCGATGTGGACCGCGAAGAAGCCCGAGCGCGAGCCGTCGCCCGGGCCCTCGTGCGCGCGCACCAGGGGCCAGATCACCCGGCGGTCGGTCTCGGGCATCGGCAGCCGGTCCAGGGCGCCCGGTTCGTGCCAATCAAGCGAGCCCTCGCGCATGACCTTCGGCGCGACGCTGACGGGGCCGACGACGCGGTACCAGAACATCAGCCAGTTCACGCGGTGCTCGTAGCCGTGCTCGCTGATGAGCCCGACCAGGCGCAGGCGGCTGATGGGGACCTCGATCCCTGCTTCTTCATGGATCTCCCGTTGCGCGCACTGCGCTGGGCTCTCGCCCTGGGGCATGTCGAGCTTGCCCCCGATGGGCGAATGCAACCCCCGGTTGGGCTCGCGGGAGCGGTGGAGCAGCAACACCCTCCCGCGGTCGTCGCGGAGATCGCACAGGCAGGCGATCTTGTAGGGGAAGCCGCCCTCGGGGAGGAGGGCGGCGCCAGGGGGGGCAGCGCCGAAGGGGATCGCGCCGGGGGGGGCGTTCATCGGGGCACGATAACGGGGGCTCCGGCCGGGGCGGGGAGGCGTTG
>DOJA01000300.1 GCA_003511945.1 Phycisphaerales bacterium
GCGTCTCTGCGGTGAACTCTTCCTCCCCCCCTGCGCGCTTTCCTCCACGCCCCCCGGCGGCAATGATGCCCCGATGGCCGACCCCCGAATCGAGTCGCTCCACCGGTCCTGGCGACGGGCGCTGCTCCTCACGGGAAGCGCCGACGGGGCCGAGCGGGTCATGCGCGCGGTGCTCACCGTGCAGGACAACCCCCTGAAGCTCTCGGCGGCTCGGCGGGACCGCCTGCTCATCCAGCGGGCGCGGGAGGCGTCCTTCGCCGCGCCGGCCCGGGAGATTCCGTTCCATGTTGAAGGCGGGGCGCGCCAGTTGTTCGAGGCGTCGCGCGCGCTCCCCCGCCAGTCGCTCGAGGCCTGGCTGCTCCGCGACCTCGAGGGGCTTGATGAGATCGACGCGGCCCGGGCCATGGACTGCTCCCGCACCGCGATGAACCGGTTCCGAGATCAGTCCACCCAGGCCCTCCGCGCCCTGCTGGGCGAGGGGTATGACGGTGCTCTCGAATCCCTGCGCGGAGCGGTGATCGCGAGCGACCCCGCGCTGGCCCTCGCGCGGATCGACCGCGCGCTGGCGGCTGCCCGCCGCCGGAGGCGCCGCGTCGCGCTCGCGCAGGTGCTCCTGTTGCTGGCGTGCCTGGGCGTCGTCGCGTGGGTGGGGTGGGACCTGATCCGCTCCAGCGACGCCGAGCGGGACCGCAATCTGATCCAGGAGTCCTTCTCGTCGCCCATGCCCGCTGAACCGCAGGGCGCGCCCGATCGCCCCGAGCTGCGCGAGCAGGAGCAGGCCCCTCCCGCGGGGCGCGAGGTGGGCGCCCCCCGGACAGCGCCGACGAGCCCATGAACGGCGCCGACCCAGAGTCCGGACGCCCGCGGGCGTGGGGGCTGCGCTTCGTCCCGACGCGCATCCGCAGCAAGCTGATCGCGCTGCACACCGCGTTTTCACTGGCGCTGGCGGTCCTGCTGCTGCTGATCCTGCGCCCGCCGATCGTGGACCTCGTCCGCGCGTCCGAGGAGCGTGAGAGCCGGCTGGCCCTGGCGCTGTTCGCCGCGTCACCCGACCGCGCCGGGGCCACCGGGGTCGAAGGCGTCTCGTTCAGCTCGGGCGGGGCGGAGGAACTCGCCCTCTCGGCCCAGACCGCCAGCGATGCGTTCCTGCGGCCCGGGCGCGCGGTCATCGGGCGGGCGGGGTCCGGCGCGGTGATGGCGGTGATGTGGGACCCCGACCGGCGCGCGTTCCTGGCGGCCAGCGTGCGGATCGGCGAGGCCCGCGACGCGGTCAACCGGCTGTTCCTGCTGCTGACGCTCTCGCTGCTGGGTGTCTATGCCCTGATCGCGCTGACGCTGGAGGTCTTCGTGCTCCCCCGGCTCGTGTACGAGCCGATCCGGACCCTCCGGGCCGCCGACGACGCGGTGCAGGCGGGGGAGCGCGGCTCGGAGCTCATCCCATCCGAGGCGATCCCCCGCGACGAGATCGGTCAGATCATGCGTTCGCGCAACCAGGCGATCATCAAGCTGCGCGCGCAGGAGCAGCAGTTGGAGTCGGCGCTCACGCAGTTGGAGGCCGCCGCCGGGGAACTCAAGCGCAAGAACCACCTCCTGGAGACGGCGCGCCGGAACCTTGCGGACCAGGACCGGCTGGCGAGTCTGGGCATGATGTCGGCGGGCATCGCCCACGAGTTGAACACCCCGCTGGCGGTGATCAAGGGGTGCGTGGAGGAACTCGCCTCCGGGGGCGGGCGCCCGCTGGGGCCGGAGCGTCTGGCGCTGATGGGGCGCGTCGTCAGCCGGCTGGAGGGGCTGAGCGAGAGTCTGCTGGACTTCGCCCGCGCCCGCCCGCGGCGCACCGACACTGTCGGGGTGCGTGGGGTCGTCGAGGAGGCGTGGACGCTGGTCAGTCTCGACCGCGGCGCCGCGCGGGTCCGGTTCGAGAACGAAGTGCCCGGGGGCGCCGCCGTCTCGGGCGACCCCGACCGGCTGACGCAGGTGTTCGTCAATCTGCTCCGCAACGCGGTGGACGCGCTGGACGCGGGCGGGCGCGTGACGGTCAGCGCGGAGACCACCGTCCGCGACGCGCGCGAGTGGCTCAGCGTGACGGTCGCCGACGACGGGCCGGGCATCGCGCCCTCGCTCTTCCCCCGGCTCTTTGAGCCCTTCGCCTCCACCCGCCTCGACGCCCACGGGACGGGGCTGGGGCTCGCGGTCGCCGAGGGCATCGTGCGCGAGCACGGGGGTCTGCTGCTCGCGCGGAACGCCGAGGGGGGCGGCGCTGTGTTCGAGATCATGCTCCCGCGCGCGAGCCCCGCAACGCCCGTGCTCTTTGACCTCGGTACACTCCCGCGCGAGGGCGGCCCGGCCCCCCCAAGCGGAGCGCGCGCGTGAACGACGCCCGAGAACCCGACCGTGCCCCGCTCGACGCGTCGAACCACCCAACCCCGCGCCTTTCGGTCGTCGCCCTCGACGACGACGCCGACTTCCGCGAGTACATCCGCGAGGCCCTGACCCGCGAGGGGCACGAAGTCCGGGTCGCCGCCACGCCCGACGAGCTCTACCAGCTCAACGAATCGCGCCTTCCTGATGTCGTCCTGCTGGACATCAAGATGGGGCGCCACTCGGGCGAGGAGGTCCTCCGCGAGATGCGCCAGCGCTGGCCGCGGCTCTGCACGATCGTCGTGACCGGGTACCCCTCGCTCGAGAACATGCGGACGACCTTCAAGCAGGATGTGTTTGACTACCTCGCCAAGCCCTTCTCTCTCGAGGACCTCCGGCACACGCTCGCCCAGGCCGCCGCCGCCTTCGGCCTCGGCGCCAGCCCGCCCGAACGCCTCCGCGCCGCGCTCGGGAGGCAGATCCGCCTCGCCCGCGCCGACCGGGGCTGGACTCTCAAGGACCTGAGCGAGGCCTCGGGCGTCAGCGTGAGCCAGTTGTCGAGCATCGAACGGGGCGCGCACCTCCCGTCCCTCGAGAGTCTGCTGGCCGTCGCGACGGCGCTCGAGGCGCCGCCCAGCGAGTGGCTCCGCGGGGCCGGGTTCTGAAGAGCGGTTCTATACTCCCCGCATGGCGTCGCTGCGGATCACCGTGCGCCTCCTGACCGCCGCCTCGCGGTTCAGCGCCGAGGCCGTCACGCTTTCCGACTCCGGCGCCAAGGGCCCCGGCGCGCCGCCGCCGATCGTCGCCGAACTCTTCGCGATGGTCGGCGCCACGCTCATGGCCGACCCCCACGCCTCCGATCCCGACCGGGCGGCGGTCCGCGCTCTGGTCGCGGCCCTCAGCCGGCGCTACGGCACGCTCGGCGGCGCCATCGAAGCCCTGGGCGAGGGTCGTCGTCGCGATCCGCGCATCCGCCTGGAGGCCGCCCTCGCCTGGCACCATGCGTTCCAGGCCACGCTCTCATCCGTCGACGCGGTGCTCCGCAAGAACCCCGTCGTCGCCCGCGAGATCAAGCACTGGCTCTCCAACCACGACGCGACGGCGGAGGAGCAGATCAGCCGCTACGAGCACTGGCTCCACGAGCCGCTGCCCGATGAGATGGTCCCCTCGCCGACGCTGGACGACCCCCCCGCGCTCACCGGCCCGCTTGCGGTCGTGACCGCGCGGGTGCTGGACGACAAGCCGCTGGGCGACATCCTCGACGGCGCCGCCCTGGACGACGACACCCGCGCGGCGGCGATCGCGCTGCTCGCCGAGACGGACCCGCTCGCGCGGGCCGCCGGGGCCATCGCGCTGCGCCGGTTCGACGAGGCCGACGAGGCCCTCCGCGACGCGGAAAGCGCCGACCCCGGCGCGCGCACGATGCTGGAGGGCGACCGGCTGTTCCTCGACGCCAGGTTCGAGGAGGCCGTCGAGCGTTACCGCGCCGCGCGCGTGGCCCGTGACGACGCGCGCGCTCGGCTCAACCTCGCGTCCGCGTTGCTCCACGCCCGCACCCTGGGCGAACCGGCGCGGCTGGAGTGCGTCCGCCTTCTGGAGCAGATGCTCGCGGGGGCCGCCCCGGGGGGGGGGCCGGGGGGGGGGCGGGGGGGGGCCCCCGGGCCGGGGCTGCCCCGGGGGGGCGGGGGGGGGGGGGGGGGGGGGGG
>DOJA01000051.1 GCA_003511945.1 Phycisphaerales bacterium
GGGAGGGGGGGCGGCGACGAACCCCTTCGGGGGCGGGTTCCTGTTCATCATGATCGGGATCTTCGTGGTGATGATCCTGCTGACCTCGATGGGCCAGCGGAAGGAGCGCAAGAAGCGCGACGAGATGCTCGGCGCGCTGGGGCGCTACGACCGGGTGCAGACCACCGGCGGGATGATCGGCACGGTGGTGGAGATCAAGGACGACGAGCTGGTGCTCAAGGTGGACGAGGCGACGAACACGAAGATCCATGTGGTCCGCTCCGCCGTGGCGGCGGTGCTGAAGAAGGGTCGGGGCGGTTCGTCGTCGGAGTCGGCGGAGCCGGCCGAGCAGGCGTCTTCCCGCTGAGCGGGCGCTGCATCGTCAGCGAACAGGTCATGCGCGAGACGGCCGACGGCGCCACAACCAGGCGTCCGGCCCGGAACTGAACTATGCGGAACATCATCCGTCTTTCTCTGCTCGTCTTCGTGGTCCTGGCCGTGAGCCTGGCGAACATCATCCCGCCATCTGAGAACCTCCGACTGGGCAAGGACCTGGCGGGCGGGGTGAGTCTGATCTACACGGTGGACATCAAGCCGGAGGACCCGCCCCAGGTGGTGGACCGGACCATCGAGGTGCTGAAGGAGCGCGTGAACCCGCAGGGGCTGTACGAGATCTCGTTCGTGAAGCAGGGGCGCGACCGCATCGAAGTGTCGATGCCCCTGCCCAGCGAGCGCGTGAAGGCCCTGCGGGCGGCGTTCGAGTCGTCGCTGGACCGGATCGGGGCGCTGTCGATCGACATCGACGCGTTCCAGCGCGCGATGCGCCTCCGGGGCGACGAGCGGGACGGCGCGCTGACCGCGCTCATGAACACGCCCGCGCGGACGGCGCTCATCCAGCCGGTGCTGGACCTGGCGAGGAAGGCCGACGCGGCGCGGGAGGAGTACCGAGGGGCCGCGGCGTCGGGGACGGAGCAGGCGGGGCTGGACGCGCTGCTCGGTCAGGCCGCCGACTTCGAGACCCAGCTGGACGAGGCCCGCGACCGGGTCATCGCGTCGATCGTCCGGAAGGAAGAGGTCCGCACAGCGCTCACGCTCCCGAGCCGCGCCCAGAAGGTGATCGACGACTCGGCGACGGACAAGTCCAAGAAGACGATCGAGCTGCCGAGCCCCCGCCAGCGCGCGTTGGACGAGATCCGCACGCGCCTGGCGAGCGTCCCCGACGGCGCAGCGACGCTGGACGAGGTGATCGCACGCTACGCCGACTTCGAGGCCAAGCGCACCGGGCTCGACGACCCCAACGACCTGATCCGCCTGCTGCAGGGCGCGGGCGTGCTGACCTTCCGCATCGCGGTGGCGCCGGGCGAGCTGGCCGACGAAGCGCGTCTGCGCCAGGAGCTCCGCGAGCGCGGGCCGACCGGGGTGCAGTCGCCCACGACCGTGTGGCTGCCGATCAACAGCGTGGACACCTGGTACGACCGCGCGTCGGACTTCCGGGCGCTGGTCGAGAACCCGCAGGCCTACTTCGCGCAGCGCTACCGGCTGGTCGCGGAGGAGCGGGGCGGTCAGTTCTTCGTTCTGCTGAAGGACGAACCCGGGATGCGCCTGACCTCCGCCGAGGGGGACTGGGCCCTGACCGGCGCGTTCGCCACCGTGGACCAGCTGGGACGCCCCGCGGTGGCGTTCCGCATGGACCCGCGCGGCGGGGCGCTGCTGGGCGCCCTGACCGAGGCGAACCTGGACCGGAACATGGCGATCGTGCTGGACGACGAGGTGTACTCGGCCCCGAACCTGCTGAGCCGCATCTCGACCAGCGGGCAGATCTCGGGCAACTTCCCGCAGGAGGAGTTGCAGTACCTCATCCGCACGCTGAGCGCGGGCTCGCTGTCGGCCCGGCTGAGCGAGAAGCCGATCAGCCAGAGCATCCTCGCCCCGGACCTGGGGCTGGACAACCTCAAGCGGGGCCTGGGCGCCTCGTACATCGCCCTGGCGGCGGTGGCGGCGTTCATGGTTGTGTACTACTTCATGAGCGGGCTGATCTCGGTGGTCGCGCTGCTGTTCAACGCGGTGTTCGTGCTGGGCGTGATGAGTCTGAACCAGGCGGCTTTCACCCTGCCTGGCATCGCGGGCGTGGTGCTCACCTTCGGCACCGCGGTCGACGCGAATGTGCTCATTTATGAACGCATCCGGGAGGAGTTGCTGGCCGGCAACGACGCACGCACCGCGGTCCGGGTGGCGTTCAAGAGGGCCGCCTCGACCATCATCGACGCCAATGTCACGAACCTGATCGTCTGCTTCGTGCTGGCGTTCTACGGCACGCAGGAGATCAAGGGCTTCGGCATCACCCTCGGCATCGGCGTCGTCGGCACCATCTTCAGCTCGTTGGTCGTGACCCGGCTGATCTTCACGGTCTTCGTCGACCACCTGCGGGTGGGCGGTGGCTTCCTCAGCCAGCTGCCGCTGGTCATGCCCTGGATCGACCGGGTGCTGACGCCCAGGATCGACTGGATGCGCCTGTTCCCGCTGTTCGTGGTCGTTTCACTGGCCTTGATGGGGCTCGGCGTGGGCATGATCGTGATCCAGGGCTCGCACATGCTCGACAACGAGTTCCGAGGCGGCACCGCGGTCACCTTCCAGTTCAAGGCGGACCCGAACGCCCCGGCAACCGAGGGCGCGGCGCAGCGCACGACGCTGACCCGCAAGGAGGTCGAGGAGCGGGTGCGGGCGATCGCCGAGCGGGCGGGGGCGACGGGTCCGGAGACGCCCGAGGTGCTCCGTCAGCTCCGCGACGCGGAGATCGTGCCGATCAACCCCCGCGCCGACGGAGTGACCAGCGACCAGTTCACCGTGCGGACGACCATCGGGGCCGCGGACGAGGCGCCGCTCCGCGCGGCGATGGTTGATGCGTTCAAGGATGTCGTCGAGTCGCGCCCCGCGCTGCGGTTCACCGGATCGGGGGCGGGCGAGGTCGGCCAGGGCGCGCCGGTCTACGCGATCGTCGAGCCCGAACTGGGGCGGAACATCGGACGCCCCGAGGTCGTGAACAATGTGGCTTCATACCTGGGCGGGGCGGTCGTCGTGCTCGACTTCGAGGGCGCCGACCTCCCGCGCAAGGAGAACCTCGAACTCCGGCTGGAGTACATGCGGGCGGACGCCCTCTTTGCGGGGACGGCGCTCCGGCGGGCGCACGAGCTGATCGTGCTCGAAGGGACCGACGCCGCCGTGAAGAGCGCGGCATTGGTTGTGTCTGACCCGGGCATCAGTCTGTTCGAGAGCGAGGACCGCTGGCGGGCCTCGCTCGCGCAGAACGAGTGGGACCTGGTCCGGGCGGCGCTCACCACCCCGACGCTGCTGGCGAGCGTCAACTCGTTCAGCCCGGCGGTGGCCGCCACCTTCCGCGCGACCGCGATCGTGTCGGTCCTGCTGTCGTTCCTGCTGATCCTGATCTATGTCTGGATCCGCTTCGGCTCGGTGCGGTACTCGCTGGCGGCCCTGGCGCCGCTGTTCCACGATGTGCTCATCGCCATCGGCCTCATCGCGATGGCGGAGATCCTCTACGAGCGGTTCCCGGGGATCGCGGCTGTCGGAATCCGCCCGTTCAAGATCGACATGGGCATGATCGCGGCGATCATGGCGATCATCGGCTACTCGATCAACGACACGCTGATCATCCTCGACCGCATCCGCGAGAACCGCGGCAAGCTGGTGCACGCGTCCAAGGAGGTCGTCAACAACTCGATCAACCAGACGCTCAGCCGCACTCTCATCACCAGCGGCACGACCGTGGTGTCGCTGCTGATCCTGTTCTTCTATGGCGGCGAGGGCGTCGGGTCGTTCTCCTACGCCATGCTGTGCGGCATGCTGGTGGGCACCTATTCTTCCATCGCGGTCGCGGCGCCGATCGTGTACAACCGGCGCGTCCCGCCCGCGGGGCCGTTCCACACACCCGACGCGGAGCCGGATGTCCCCGGGCTCCCCGCAGGTTCGGTCGCGTGACGGCGTGCGCCGACGGGCCGGCGGATCGGCGCCGGGCCGTAGAACGGGAGGTTTGACCGGATGTCGAACGCTCCGACGCGGCTGGCTTACGCGGTGCTCGCGCTGGCGGTGATCTGGGTGTTCGTCTACTGGCGGACCGATGGGCCAGCGCCCCGGGGCACGGTCGAGTTCGGCGAGCCGCCGAGTGTCGAGGAGGCGTCGCCACAGGATCACGGGCAGGCGGAGAGCGTCGAGGTCGCCACGCTCCCCGAGCCGGTCGTCGAGCCAGCGCCGGCGCCGATCGAGCCCGAGCGTGCCGCTCCAGAGGGGCCGCCGATCGCAAGCGGCGTGATCCTGCCCCAGTTCCGCGAGCACACGGTGAAGCGGGGCGAGACCGCGGAGACCATCAGCCAGCGCTACTACGGCACGCCCACGCGCTGGGACGCGGTGATGCGGGCCAACCCGCGGGTTGACTTCCAGCGCCTCCGGGTGGGGACCGTGATCCGGGTCGCGGTGGACCCGGGCAACATCCAGGGTCTGCCCGCGCCGGAGCCGGAACGCCCTCCGGCGCCGTCAACCCCGCCGCCACGCGCGATGGAGTACCGGGTGAAGCCCGGCGACACGCTGTCGGAGATCGCCAAGGCGGTCTACGGGCGCTCGTCGTTGTGGACGCTGATCCGGGACGCGAACATCGACGAGGTCGGCTCCGACGGGTCGCGTCTGCGCGCCGGGACGACCATCGTCATCCCGCCGGCGCCCGCGGACTCGCCCGTCCGCTGAATCAGCCCGGGGCGACAGCGCTGTCGGGGGTCCACTCACGCGGCTCGTCCCAGGGCGGCAAGGCAACCGCCGGGTGGTGGAGTCCCGCGGGCAAGGCGGTCCATGGCCCGGCCTGAGGCGAGCCGCACAGATCAGCCAGGCGCTCGGCCAGGCGCGGCGCCAGCGCGAGCTTGGTGGGCCACGCGGTGAGGAAGGGGCCTTCTTCAATGACCCCGATGTCCTCGGGACGCTTCGCTCCGGGCGTGGCCCGCTCGGCCCGGTCGGCCTGGTACCAGGACCACTCGCACGGCGAGAGATCAACGCTGGGCAGCACGGCGAGCAACTCCGCGCGGGCGGCGCTGAGCAGGGCGGGCGGGTCGATGGCGGCGCCGCGCTCGGCGATCTCGCCCCCGATCTGCCAGATGCGCCGAGCGCCGGCGTCGATCACGCTCGTGATGGTGACGCGGGTCCTGTTCCCGTCGACGCAGTGAGCGTTGAGTTCGGGCAGTCGCGCCGCCGGCGCGCGGAGCATGACCATGCGCAGCGGGCGGACCTGCATCGCGTCGCCGGCGAGCCCGGCCGCGCGCCGGAGGTCGGCGCTGGCGCGCCCCGCGCAGAGGATGACGCGCCGGGGCGCGAAGCGCGCGCCGGGCACCGCGACCACCAGCGGATCCCGCTCGAAGCGCACCGCGTCGGGCGGGGCGAGGATGATCCGGTCCGACAGCGGTCGTGCCAGGGCGCTCAGCACCGCGCCGGGGTCGATGACCTGCTCGTCGAGGCGGGCCACAACGCCCGGGCAGTCGCGCAGGACCGTGGGGCGCTCTTCCGGCGCGAGCGGGACCGGCGCCACGCGCAGGCCGATCCGCGCGCCGATCATCCCGGCGCGGGAGCGCAGGTCGGTCGTCTGCCACAGGTGGCAGTGCGGCGCGCGCACGGGGGCGCCGGAGAGGTCGGGCTCGCGTTCGCCCGCGAGGCAGGCGCGCCAGACTTCGGGCATCTCGCGGATGGCCCGGGCGGAGCCGGTCAGGAGCCCGGAGAGGGAGTACTTGAGCCCGCCGTGGATGATGCCCTGCGACCAGAGGGTCTGCCCCTGGCCCAGCGCACGGGCTTCGATGAGCACACCGGCCATTCCGCGGCGTGTGAGCTCGGAGAGCGTCCAGAGCCCGGCGATGCCCCCGCCGAGGATGACCGCGTCGAGTTCGATCGTCGTGGGCTGGCTCAATTGTGAAGGGGCGGCTCGATCGCGGGGGGCGGCTCGATCGCGGGGGGTGGCTCAACCACGG
>DOJA01000203.1 GCA_003511945.1 Phycisphaerales bacterium
GGGGGGGGCGTCGCGCGTCAATATGGGATCGTACCGGGGCTGGCGCTGGCGATGGTGGGGCTTGGGCCGAGCGCGCGGGATCGATTCTGGGACATTCTTGCGCTGATTTCACCCTTGGTGCCGACACCGCCCCGGGGATCGCCCTAGATTATGGGCATCTCCGGTGGGGGACACCGGGGATCGGCCCGTGCCGCGGGTGGGGGCCGGCGGATCAAAGGGAAGCCCCCTCGGGCCTGACCGCCCGGGGGGGGCAAGGGAAAGGAACCGTCACGATGAAGAAGAATGGTTTTGCTGTGGCTGTCGCGCTGGGCGCGCTGGGCGGGTCGGCCTCCGCCGCGGTCGTGCTGTCGAACAGCGGCGCGCCGGGGGACAACTTCACCCATGTCGGGGCGAACAATGTCGGGCAGGCCATCGGCGCGTCGAAGTGGTACTACAACAATGTCCGCAACAGCGGCGTGGTGGGCGTGAACACCAACCTGCCGCGTTCGGGGAACGGGTCGCTGTGGTTCGATGTGAATGTCGGCCCGGGCGGGAACAGCAGCAAGGCGGACGCGGAGTTCTACAACACCGCCGTCGCGATGAACGGGAACTATCTCGCGACCTCGATCCTGGGCGGGCTCTCGCAGTTGACGGCCCTGTCGTTCGACTGGTACCGCTCGTCGGGCTCGGCGCCGGAGGACCAGGCGTCGGACTGGCTGCACCCGGTCGTCCGCCTGCAGGTGGTGAACCAGGCGCAGACGCAGTTCGGGTACCTCGTGTTCGAGCGCGAGGCGAACCGCGATGTGTTCGGCCCGCACCCGACGCCCGTCTCGTCGCCCCGTGACTCGTGGCAGACGGATGATGTGTTCGGGGGCAACTACCGCCTGTGGAGCACCGGGTCCTCGCTGCCCTTCAACCTGAACGGCACGAACGGCCCGGCGAAGTACTACGACGCGCTCACGCTCGCGGACTGGCAGACGCAGTTCGGGGACCTGCTGGTCACCGGCGTCTCGGTGGGCGTGGGTTCGGGCTGGGGCGCCTTCCACGGGGCCGTGGACAATGTGTCGTTCGGCTTCGCGGGCGCGCCGATCACCACCTACAACTTCGAGGTCGTCCCCGCCCCCGGCGCGCTGGCGCTGATGGGGCTCGCCGGACTCGCGGGCGCGCGCCGCCGGCGCTGAGCACGCCTCCCCCGCCTCGGGAATCGTTCGACTTCTCCAGGCCCCCGCACGGGGCCCTTTTTCGTGCGCCCGTACAATCCCCCCCCGGAATGAACCAGAAGCCCGAGAAGCAGACCAAGCGATCGTTCCAGAGCCCCAAGGGCACCCGCGACTTCTACCCGCAGGAGATGCTCCGCCGGCGGTACATCGTGGACGCCTGGCGGCGCGTCGCCCTGCGCCACGGGTTCGAGGAGATCGACGGCCCGACCTTCGAGCACCTGGACCTCTACACCGTCAAGAGCGGCGAGGGGATCATCAGCGAACTCTTCTCCTTCCAGCGCGCGGGGGGCGAGGATGTCTACGCCCTGCGCCCGGAGTTCACGCCCACGCTGGCGCGGATGTACGCCGCCCGGGCCCGCCAGCTGCCCCAGCCGACGAAGTGGTTCTGCGTGAGCAACTTCTTCCGCGCGGAGAGGCCCCAGCGGGGGAGATTGAGAGAGTTTTTTCAGTGGAACTGTGATGTCATCGCGGGAGAGGATGCGGAGGACGGCGATGTCGAGGTCATCCACGCAGCGATCGCGGTGATGAGCGACTGCGGCCTGGACGCTTCCGTCGTGAGCGCCCATTTGAATGATCGGCGCGTTCTCACCGCGTGGGCCGCTCAGAACGGCATCGATCCGTCTCGCCACGACGAGTTCCTGCGGATCGTCGATGTGCGCGCGAAGAACCCAGCCGAGTGCGACGCGCGCTTGCGGGCCATGAGCATCGATCCGGGCGCCTTCGGTGCTCTCCTCGCATCGCCGACCGACTCAGCGGACATCTCAGACTCATCGTCGCTCCGTTCGGTGCTCGCGGCCCGCCGGCGACTCTCGGGTGCGGGCCTCGACGAATGGGCCACCATCGACCTCTCGCTCGCCCGCGGCCTCGCCTACTACACCGGGATGGTCTTCGAGGTCATCGCGCAGGGCGAGCGGGCCGTCGCCGGGGGCGGGAGGTACGACAACCTCATCGAGCTCTTCGGCGGCCCTCCCACGCCCGCGTGCGGGTTCGGGATGGGCGATGTCGTCCTCGCCAACCTGCTCGAGGACCGGGGGCTGATGCCCGAGGGACGCGAACTGCTCGAGGCCCTGTCGCGCCCGATGCCCCTGAGGCCGGATGTGTTCGTGGTCTCGACGGGCAAGGACGGCGCGGACGAGCAGGTCGTGCCGCTGGTGGCCCGCCTGCGCCGCGGGGAGGAAGCCGAGGGCTGGCGCGAGCGGGGCGTCAGGCCGTGGGGCGCGGGGCGATATTCGGTCCCGCCCTTGCACGCGCGCCGGTCGTACAAGCAGACGAAGAACATCGGCAAGCTGCTGGGCGACGCGGGCGCCTGCCACGCGCGGTTCTGCGTGATCATCGAGAACAGCGAGCGCTGCACGCTCAAGGACCTGGACCGGGGCGAGCAGTCCGAGGGCGTGGCGCTGGCGGAAGTGGGGGCGCGGGTCTCCGCTGCGCGCTGAGAACGAAAACGCCGCGCCGGGAGGTGTGGGGGCACCCGGCGCGGCGATGGAGGACTCTCGTTCCTCGCGCGGCTCTCAGCGCGGGGCGCCCTGGACCTCGAGGAGGCGCTGCAGCATGGATTCGAGCCGGTCGAGGCGCTCGTTGACCTGATCGAGGCGCTCGTCGCCCGGCGCGCTCCGCGGCAGGGGGACGGCGCCCGGGTCCGACGGGGTGGGGATGAGCAGCCCCTGCAGGGCGCCGTCGGAGGAGCGGAAGCGGAGGTTGGGCAGCCCGGAGTACTCGCGGCGCATCAGGGTGTGCAGGCGCTCGACGCGCGGGTCGGCGGAGCCCTGCATGTGCGCGGCCATCTCGGCGCTCTTGGCGAGGATCTCGGTGGTGATGGCGCTGATCTGGTTCACCAGGTCCCTGGCGTCGATCGGGGCGGCTCCGGCGAGCGATTGCGCCCGTGACGCGAGCTCCGCGTTGAGTTCATTGAGCCGGGCGCGCAGGGCGTCGATCGCGCCAGAGTCCTGCGGGTCCATGCGGAGGCCGAACCACGAGTCGAGCGGGGCGGCCGCGCCGAGCGCGAGCGGCTCGCCCAGGCGCGCCGGGTCGAAGGCGTCAACGGTCAGGGCGATGTCCATCGGCCGGGCGTCGCGCTGGATGGTGAGGTTCAGCGTCTGGCCCGGCTCCAGGGCGCGGAGCGCGGCGCGGACCGCTTCGGGGTCGGCGCTCGCGGCGCCGTCGACCCGGGTGATCACATCGCCCTCCTTGAGCCCGGCGCGGGCGGCGGGGAGGCCCTCGATCACACGCCGGATCGCGGTCGCGGGCACCCCGTCGTGCGAGGCCGGGTCCATCGTGACGCCGATCATGACCCTCGGGCGCGCAACCGCGACGGTCAGGTCCTCCGTCCCGCCGGAGTTCTGTCGCCAGGCGCGGATCTCGGGCAGCTCCGCGGGCGAGCCGCCCTCGGCCAGGTGACGCAGCCACACCAGCCCATCGCTGGACTCGGCGTGGCGGAGCACCACTTCATCCTTCAGCGTGACCACGACATGACCGCGCTCGCGGGTGATCTTCAGCCCCGCCCCGGCGTCCTCGTACGCCTCGGCACCCTCGGCGAGGGTCCTGCCGTTGACGGTGATCGAGGTCTTGCCGTCGGTGGTTTGGACAATGACCCGGTTCACGCCGTCGGACCAGGAAGTGGAGGAGGTCGACCCCGCGGCCACTGGGGCGGTGGGAGCGGGGGCCGGCTCCGACGCGATCGACGGCGTGACGCCGGCGCCGCACAGCGCCATCAGGGCGGCGCCGGAGAGCGCGGCGATCGCGTTGCGTGAGTGGCGGTTCATCGGTCACCATTCCTTTCCGGCCCGCGGCGCGGGCCACCAGCGAGAACATCAGTTCCTGCGTTCGTTCAGACGGGTCCCTCGGGTGAACGGGGCGAGGTCACGGTCCCCACGGGCCTCTCGAAGAGGCGCCGCTGCCCGTTCTCATCCACTTCGACGCTCGGGACGAGCAGGTCCGTCACGATCTTCCGCTCGAGGATCTGGCGCACATACACGACCTCCTTGCGACCGCCGCCGTCGATCACGCGGGCGTCGATCAGGACCGAGGGGATCTCCTCGACGACCAGCCCCTTCTCCTTGCCCGTGCGCAGGTAGGCCTGCAGCGCTTCGTCGGGCGAGCCGTAGGCGATGGGGGAGATTCCGCCGAGCTGCGCCGGCCCGCTCGCGCCGGGCTTGATGACTCCCATCGTGCCCAGGAACGCCACCCCGATGACGGCGGCGACGGCCCAGCCGGAGTACTGGCGCACCCGCGCCGCGAGGGAGAACCCGGCGGCGTGGGCGCTGGGGATGTCGACCAGCTCCGCGATGGCGATGGCGTCCTCGACCTCGCGCTCGAGCCGCGCGTGGACGCGCTGGGCGCGCCCGAGGCGCTCCCACACGCCGGGGTCGCGCGAGGCGATCGCTTCCAGCGCTTCCCAATCGGCGCCGGAGGCCTCGCTGTCCACGACGCGTCCGATGAGGACATCCTCGCGGGTGGGCTCGAAGTCCTGGGGGCTGTGGTGCAGGTGGTTCATGATGCGCCGTCCTTCTCCGCGGGGCGGACCGGGTCGTGGTCGGGGCTCTGGCCTTCCAGCGCCGCCAGTTCCTGCCTGACCATCCTCCGGGCGCGGGCGATGCGGGTCTCGATGGTGGTCATGGGCACGCCCAGCACATCCGCGATCTGGCGATAGGTCATGCCGCGCACGGCCCGGAGGAGCAGCGGCTCGCGGTACTCGGGGGGCAGGGAGTGCGCGATGCCCAGGGCGCTTGCGCCGGAATCGCTCTGCGCCGGGTTGCCGCGGGACTGGGCCTCGTCGGCCTGGCGACGGGCTTCCTGCGCGACGAACGGCAGCACCTTGGTTCTGGCGACGCGCTCCCGTCTCCCGGCGCTCCGGGCGGCGTTGACGGCCACCGTGCGCAGCCAGGGCTTCAGCGCCGTCGGGTCTTTCACGGTGTGGACATGTCGGACCATGGTCAGGGCCACTTCCTGCAGCAGGTCGTCGAGTTCGGCGTCGCGCGGCATGTGCGCCAGCAGCACCGCCGCCACCCAGCGACGGTGGGATTGCCAGAGGGCCTGCAGCGCGTCCGCGTCACCCGCGATCGCCCCGCCGGCCAGCCGGTGCTCCTCGAAGGCGGTCATACGCCCACTGGGACGCACAAGGGGGCTCCTTCTGTCGGAGACTTGGCCTTCGGGAGGCCGACGCCCGTTCCGAGCGTACCGGCGGGGG
>DOJA01000070.1:0-3055 GCA_003511945.1 Phycisphaerales bacterium
ACCCCCGCCCCCGGCCCCGGGTTGCGCGCTCCCCGCCCGCGCCAGGAGCAGAAACACCGCGGCGGCGAGCAGAACGATCCGAACGGCCACTGGCTTGGTCATGGGCGCACCCACAGCAAAGAGGGATCCGGGTTCCGTCTGCATGACGCCCGGCCTGTCGCCGGATTGCGTGGACCTGGGTCAATCATCGAAAGTCGGATACTCCAGCTCGATCGGTCTGAGCGGTTCGGGCGCCGCCGCCAGCTGCTCCGGGGTCAGGATCGCACGCAAGCGCGCGATCGCCGCACGAAGTGACGCCTCTCGGCGTTCGCGCATCGTGTCGAACGCCCGCAGTTCATCCGGATCCTGGTGAATCTCCCAGGCCATCCGCCCGGAGTCCTCCAGGGCGCAAATCCTGCGGATCGCCTCCTCGATGCGCTCGCGCTCCTCCTGGCTTACTCCTTCAGCCACGCCGGCGATCGCCAGACGCTGCTCCTCTGTCAGGCCCGGGGTCTTCAAGGCGGCCTCGATGAGTTCCCCCCCCCCCGAGCGGTCATCGTGACCGTGTATGTAGGCCAGCCCGCGCGTGCAGAAACGGTCGAACGCCGCCCGCGCCGGCCCGGGCAGCAGCGCACCGATCGGCTCGCGGAAGCGCAAGTTGATATCCCGGACGGCGCGGCTGGCCGCCAGCAGCGGCTGCGACTGCTCCTTCCACCGCTCTTCCTGCTCCTCGTCCGACAGCCGCGCGATCTCCCCGGCCTGCTCCATCACCGCCCGCTCAGCATTGTCCGCGGCGGTCTCGAGGGCGCGCACGGCGCGGTCCAGTTCCACCTCGTACCGCTCGATTGTCTGGAGCAGCTCGGGCGGCGGGGCCACGCCCCCAAGCGAGGCAGTCGCCAAAGAACCCAGGTCCAGCGAGCCCAACGACGAGAGCGAGCGCCCGAGCGCGCTCCGCCTCCGGAGCGAGCGTTCGAACGCCTCCCAGCCCGCGCCCTGCTCGGGCGTCAGCACGGCGTGCAGATCTTCCAGCAGTCGTTCACGCTGCCTCTTCTGGAACCTCGCGTACGACTCGTAGACCGCCAGCGCGCGGGTCCACTCGGGGCTGTCCGCTCCGGTCAGACGCCCGTGGACGCGGAAGAAGTCGTTCTGGAACCGCTCGATCCGCTCCTCGCCCTCACGGCGCTGCGCGTCGTAGCCCCGGAAGAGATCCATCGCCGCGTCACTCTGGTCAGGCGTCAGCCCCGCCTTGGCGATCAGCGAGCGGAGGTCATCCTCGTGGATCACCCGGGTCTCGTCACCGCCGTACCAGCCGAGCTGAGCCCGGGCGACAGACACGCCGACCCCCGCGAGCGCGCAGGCGAGGGCCAGCAGAAGAGTTCGGAGCCCGGATCGCATCTGCGAATCCTAGATCGTCGCCCGCCCCAGTTCCGCCCCGCGGTCGCGGGCGGCCCTCAGTGCGCGCACGAAGGCGTCCTGCACGCCGGCCTGGTCCAGCACCGCGCCCGCCGCTTCGGTGGTGCCGCCCGGGCTGGTCACCGCCCGGCGCAGCGCCTCGGGGCCGGAGCTGGACGATGAGAGCAGCACGCTCGCTCCCCGCAGGGTCTGGCGGACGATCCGGTCGGCGGTCGGGGCGTCGATGCCCAGGTCAACGCCCGCGGCGATCATCGCCTCGGCGAGATAGAAGAGGTACGCCGGTCCGCTGCCCGCGACCGCGGTGAAGGCGTCCATCAACGCCTCGCCCAAGGGCTCCACCACGGGGCCAACGGCGCTGAACATCCGCTGGGCCAGGGCGTCGTCGCCCGGCTTGGCGCCTGCGCCCAGGGCGATGGCCGTCGCCCCCTCGCCGATCTGCGCCCCCAGGTTGGGCATCGCGCGGACCACCCGGACCTCGCCCCCCAGCGCTCGCCGGACCGCTGTGCTCGGTGTTCCGGCCAGGATCGTGATCACCACCCGTCCGCTCATTTCGACCTGCGCAAGCCCCCGGGCGGCCTCGCCCAGCGACTGCGGCTTCACCGCCAGCAGCAGCTGCTCACCCGGCTCCAGAGCGCCCTTGAGCGCCTCCGCGGACACAAGGGTGCGCACATGGAGGGCCTCGAAGTCGGCGCGCCGGTCGGCGTCGGGCTCAACGACGCGCCACGCCGAGGGGGGCAGGACATGGGCCCGCAGGCACCCGGCGACGAGCGCGCGGGCCATGTTCCCGCCGCCGATGATCGTGATCCGCTCGGTCGTCATGCGCGCCAGTCTACGCCCCCAGCCACCGCGCAGGGCCGAGGGAGTAGAATGATGGCTGTCCCGGAGACGATCGCGCCCTGATGTCACTCATCTACTCGCTCGAGTTCGAGAAGCCCTTGGTGGAGATCGAGGGCAAGATCCGCGCCCTCGAGGGCGCTCCCTCTGGAGAGCCGCCGGGGGCTGTGCCTGCGGGAGGCGCAAGCCCGGGGGGCGCAAGCCCGGGGGGCGCAACTCCGGGGGGCGCAACTCCGGGGGGCGCAACTCCGGGGGGCGAGGAATCGCTCGACGACCTGCGCCGGGCGCGGTCGGCCCTGCTGAAGAAGATCTACACGAACCTCTCGCCCTGGGATGTGGTTCGCGTGGCCCGCCACCCCAAGCGCCCGCAGTTCCGCGACTATGTGGCATCGATCTGCCAGGACTTCTGCGAGCTGCACGGCGACCGACGCTTCGGCGACGACCCGGCGATCGTGACCGGGTTCGGGCGGATCGGCTCGCTCAAGTGCCTGCTGGTGGGGCACCACAAGGGGCGGGACACGCCGGAGAAGATCGCCTGCCACTTCGGCTGCGCGCACCCGGAGGGCTACCGCAAGGCCCTGCGGGCCATGCAGACCGCCGAGAAGTTCGGGCTGCCCATCGTCTCGTTCGTCGACACCCCCGGGGCCTACCCCGGCGTGGGAGCCGAACAGCGCGGACAGGCGGAGGCGATCGCGGTGAACCTGCGCGAGATGAGCCGCCTGGAAACGCCCATCGTGAGCGTCGTGATCGGCGAGGGGGGCTCGGGGGGCGCCCTGGGGATCGCGGTGGCGGACCGGGTCGCGATGCTCGAGCACGCGTGGTACTCGGT
>DOJA01000070.1:3113-3987 GCA_003511945.1 Phycisphaerales bacterium
TGGTACTCGGTCATCAGCCCCGAGGGGTGCGCCGCGATCCTTTGGAAACAGGCCAACGAGAAGACCAACACCGCTGCGGCAACCGCCCTGAACCTCACCGCCCGCGACAACAAGCGCCTGGGCATCGTCGATGATGTCATCAAGGAGCCCCTGGGCGGGGCCCACCGCGACCCCGCGGCCACCGCGGCGGCGGTCCAGAAGTGGGTCGTGGAGTCGCTCGCCTCGCTCAAGCGGGTCAAGGCGTCCAACCTCCCCAAGCGACGCTACACGCGGTTCCGGGGGCTGGGCGCGTTCGCTGAACTCGATGAGGAACCCGCCGCACAGGGCGGGGAGTAGCCCGGCCCATCAGCCGCGTTGACCTGCTGCTCCGGTTGTGGTATTTCTCACCGATTCCCCTTCCCCCACCCCATACGGGGCCCGCACGGGGAGTCCTGGGGTTCACTCCGCCAGCGCACACGCGGCTCGGAGGGCGCGACCGTGGCGAAGAAGACCGGCGCCGGAAAGAAGGGCGCCTCAAGCACCGCACAGGCCAAGCCCGAAGCGCCCAAGGCCAGGAAGCCCGCGCCGGACAAGTCCGCGGCTCCCAAGAAGAGCGAGAAGACCAGGAAGTCCCCGGATGCGAAGAAGGCGCCGGCGCCCAAAGCCGCGCCCGAAGTGAAGGCCAAGGTCGAGAAGCCCTCGAACAAGCCGACGAAGCCGACCAAAGGGACCAAGGTGCCGGTTGAGCCCAAGGCCGCAAGGCCGACTCCCGAAGTGAAGCCCGGGAAGGGGACGAAGGCGCCAGTGGCCCCCAAGAACGAGCCCAAGGGTGCTCCGGCGGGGAGGGTCGAGAAGTCGTCCAAAGCCGCCCCCGCGCGCCCCCCCGCCCCGCCCC
>DOJA01000303.1:0-6362 GCA_003511945.1 Phycisphaerales bacterium
GGTCCGGGGGGCGGTGAGGGGGGCGGGGGGAGCCCGGGACGCCCGCTCAAGGTCGTTTGCACGGTCGGCATGATCGCGGACATCGCACGCGAGGTGGCGGGCGAGCGGGCGGAAGTCGTGTCGCTCATGGGGGCGGGCGTCGATCCCCACCTGTACAAGCCGACACGCAGCGACATCGCGACGCTCATGAGCGCCGACATCGTCTTCTACAACGGGCTGCTCCTGGAGGGAAAGATGACCGACTCGCTCGTGCGGGCGGCGAGCGCCGGCAGGAGAGTGTGGGCGGTCTCCGAGGGGATCGAGGAGTCGTTCCTGCTGGAGCCCGAGGCGTTCGCCGGGCACTTTGACCCCCATGTGTGGATGGACCCGATCGCGTGGGCGAAGGCGGTCGAGGTCGTGCGGGCGCGCCTGGTCGAGGCGGACCCCGAGGGACGATCGGGCTACGAGTCGCGGGCCACGGCCTATCTGGAGCGCCTGAACGAACTGCACGCGTACGCCCAGCGGGTGCTGGGCAGCGTCCCGGAGCGCCAGCGGGTGCTGGTGACGGCGCACGACGCCTTCAACTACTTCGGGCGGCGCTACGGGTTCGAGGTCGTGGGCATCCAGGGCATCTCGACCGAGTCCGAGGCGGGCGTAGCGGACATCGAGGCGCTCGTCTCGCTGCTTGTGGAGCGGAAGATCGGCGCAGTGTTCGTCGAGTCGACGGTCTCGGAGCGGAACATCCGGGCGCTGATCGCCGGGGCGGCGGCCCGCGGCCAGACGGTGGCGGTCGGGGGTGAACTCTTCTCCGACGCAATGGGGACCCCGGGATCCTACGAGGGCACCTACATCGGGATGATCGACCACAACGCCACCGTCGTGGCCCGCGCGCTGGGGGGCGTGGCGCCGGAGCGGGGCCTGTCCGGGCGGCTCGGCGCGAGCGGAGATTGAGCATGGACAGGGCGGTCGGGGCGGACGCGGCGGACGCCGGGCGACGCGGCACGCCGAGCAGAGGGCTGGACACCCTGCCCGAGCATTCGAGAGGCAGCCCGCTCTCGGTGCACGCGATGACCGTGGCCTACCGGCGCAAGCCCGTGCTGTGGGATGTGGACTACGACGCTCCGCGCTCGGGGCTGGTGGCCATCGTCGGCCCCAACGGCGCGGGCAAGAGCACATTCATCAAGGCGTGCCTGGGGCTGATCCCGAAAGTGTCGGGGCGTGTCGAGTTCTGGGGACGCCCGTACAGGGAGCAGCGCCGGCGCGTCGGCTATGTCCCTCAGCGCGAGAGCGTGGACTGGGACTTCCCGGTCTCGGCGCTCGATGTTGTCTGCATGGGGCGGTACGGCAAGATCGGGTGGTGCCGCCCGGTGTCGAGGGCGCACCGCGAGGCGGGGCTCGCCTGCCTGGAGCGGGTGGGCATCGCGGACCTCGCGGGGCGCCAGATCAGCCAGCTCTCCGGCGGGCAGCAGCAGCGGGTCTTCCTGGCCCGCGCGCTGGCGCAGCAGGCGGACCTGTACTTCATGGACGAACCCTTCACGGGCGTCGACGCGGCCACGGAGCGGGCCATCGTCGAGGTCCTCCGTGCGCTGCGGGCGCAGGGGCGGACGGTGATCTGCGTCCACCACGACCTGCAGTCGGTCGAGGAGTACTTCGAGCATGTCATCCTCATGAACATGCGGATCGTCGCCGCCGGGCCGGTGGGCGGGGTGTTCACGCGCGAGAACCTCCAGCGGACCTACGGCGGGCGCCTGACCCTCCTGGCGGAAGCGAGCGAGGCCTTCGCGCAGGCCGAGCGGGGCGGGGGATGAGCGGGCCGCTCGTGCTGAGCGCGGGGGCGGGCGGAGGCGCGGGCGCGTGGGAGCGTCTGGGAGAGGTGCTGTCGTTCCGCGCGGGGTACAACACCACGGTCGTGCTGGTCGGGGTGCTGATGCTCGGGATCGCTGGGGGCGTGGTGGGAGCGCTCGCGCTGCTCCGCAAGCGGTCGCTGGTCGCCGATGCGCTGAGCCACGCGACGCTGCCGGGCGTGGGGCTGGGCTTCATCGTGGCGTCATCGCTCGGGGCGGGGGGGAAGAATGTGTCGGTCCTCCTCACGGGCGCGGCGGTGACCGGCGCGCTGGGCGTGCTGTGCGTTCAGGCGATCGCCCGCTGGTCCCGGCTGGCGCAGGACGCGGCCATCGCGATCGTGCTCAGTGTGTTCTTCGGGGCGGGCGTGGTGATCCTGAGCGTCGTGCAGGGGATGAGCGCCGGCAACCAGGGAGGGCTGAAGGCGTTCATCTACGGCCAGACGGCGGCGATGAGCGTCGGTGACGCGGCCCTGATGGGCGCCATCGCGCTGCTGTCGGCGGGAGCCGCGGTGCTCCTGCTGAAGGAGTTCGCGGTCGTGGCCTTCGATGAGGGCTTCGCGCGGGCCACCGGGTGGCCGGTGATGGCGCTGGACCTGGCGGGCATGGCGCTGATCGTGCTGGTGACCGTGGCGGGGTTGCAGGCGGTGGGGCTGCTGCTGATCGTTGCGATTCTCATCGTGCCCCCGGCGGCGGCGAGGTTCTGGACCGATCGCGTGGGGGGGCTGGTGCTCCTCTCGGCCGTGCTCGGGGGCGCGAGCGGGCTGCTGGGGGCGGGGGCCTCTGCGGTGCTGCCGGGCAAGCCAACGGGCGCGGTGATCGTTCTGGTCGCCGGGGGGTTGTTCCTGCTCAGCATGCTGCTCGCGCCCCGAAGGGGATTGCTGGCGGCGGGCCTGCGCCGCGCCCGCCTGCGCTGGCGGGTCATCGAGGACCACGCGCTGCGCGCCATGCTGGAGCACACGGACACGCACGGCGGAGCGCGCGTGCCGCGGGGGGCGCTCGCCCGGGCGTGCGGATGGGGCGGATCGCTCGCGTCCTGGCCGCTGCGTGTGCTGATCGCGCGGGGCCTGCTTCGGCGTGAGGGCGGAGACATGGCCCTCACGCCCGCGGGCGCCGCCCGCGCCGCCGCAGTGACGCGCAATCACCGGCTGTGGGAGCGGTACCTCATCGAGCGCGCCGACATCGCGCCGTCGCATGTCGACTTCTCCGCCGACCTGGTCGAGCATGTGCTCTCGCCATCGATCGTGGCTGCGCTTGAGAACGCCCTCCGCGCCGAGGGGCGCCTGCCGTCGCCTCACCCGTTGAGCGCCGTCGAGGAGAGCGGGGCGCGCCGGTGAGTCCGCGAGTGCACGAGTTCCTCTCGATCGACCTGCTCCCCCTGCTGGCGGGGGCCATGGCGGCGCTGTCGTGCGGGCTGCTGGGCAACCTGCTGGTGCTGCGCCGGGTGTCGATGATGGGGGACGCCATCTCGCACGCGGTGCTGCCGGGGATCGTCGTGGGGTTCCTGGTCGCCGGGACGCGGAGCCCGATCCCCATCTTCATCGGCGCCGCGGGGGCGGCGCTGGTCACGGTCGTGCTGGTTGAAGTTGTGCGCACGCTCGGGCGGGTTGAGTCCGGGGCCGCGATGGGCGTGGTCTTCTCCGTCATGTTCGCGCTGGGCGTGGCGCTCATCGAGACGGCGGCGGCGCGGAATGTCGATCTCGACGCCGACTGCGTCCTGTACGGGCAGCTCGAGACCCTCTTCTGGTTCCCGCCCGATTCGTGGAGTGCGCTGCTCAGCGCGCCGACTCTCGGCGCGGTGCCTCGCCAGGTGTGGACACTGGCGGGCGTGGTGGTGATCGCTGTCCTGTTCGTGGGCTTGTTCTTCAAGGAACTCCGTCTGGCGGCGTTCGACCCCATGCTGGCGACGGCGCTGGGGTTCCGCGCCCGGTGGCTGGACCTGGTGCTCATGGCGCTGGTGGCGGCGTCCACCGTGGCGGCCTTCGAGGCGGTGGGGTCGATCCTCGTCGTGGCGATGCTGGTCTGCCCCGCCGCGACGGCCCGTCTGCTGACCGACCGGCTGGCCACGCAGATCGGGGTCAGCGTCGTGGCCGCGCTGGCGGCGTCGGTGGGGGGGTACTGGCTGGCGGCGTGGGGCCCGGGGTGGCTCGGCGCCACCGGATCGGTCAGCGCCGCGGGGATGATGGCGGTGACGGGGGGCGTGCTGTTCGCGGGTGTGTTCGCGCTGGCGCCGAACCACGGGCTGGCGGCGCGCGTCGTGCGGCGGGCCGCTCGCGCGATCGACGAAGCCGCGGAGGATGCGCTGGCCTCGTGCTATCGCGCGGGCGAGCGCGGCGAGTCCTCCGTCGAACCGGGCGCGCTCCGTCGAGCGGCGGGCGGGGGCCTCCGCGGAGCCCTCGGCGTGCGGGCCGCTCTGGCCCGGGGGGAGCTCGCGCGTTCGACTGGCGGCCTGGCGCTGACCGGACCCGGCGCCGTCCGCGCGACGGAGGTGGTGCGCAGCCACCGCCTGTGGGAGTCGTTCCTTGTTGAGCAAGCGGGGCTGCGACCGGACCATGTTCACGACACCGCGATGCGACTGGAGCACCTGCGCCGAGCCGCGGACCACCAGCGCCTGGCGCCCGAGCGCGTCGCGGGCGTTCGCGATCCCCACGACCGGCCGATCCCGGGGGAGCCGCCGTCGCCTGCACCCTGACGCGGGGGCGCTCGCACGCTCCGTATACTCCGCGGTCCGCCGGGCCGAGGTCGAGTCCGCGCTGTGGACCAGCAAGCCGCCCCCGAGTGTGGCGGGCTGGGTCCGCGTGGCCGGCCGACGGGCGGACTTTGGAGGCCTTGCGTGCCACGAATCGAACCCCCGCTGGGCGCCCCGCGCGGGCGGGCGGCCCGCGACCGCTCGGGCGAAGCGCTCATCACCATGGCCGCCGGCGAGAGGTTCCTCGGGCGTGACCTCTTGTGGCTGGCGTTCAACCGGCGCGTCCTGGCGCAGGCGCAGGACCCGACGCATCCGCTCCTGGAGCGGGTGAAGTTCCTGATGATCGTCGCGTCGAACCTCGACGAGTTCTTCATGAAGCGCGTCGCGCTGATGAACCACCGCCTCCGCTCGGGGCACGACCTGGTCGCCCACGACGGGGCCACGGTGCGCGAGCAACTGGCGGCGGTCCGTTCGGAGGTCGAGGCCCAGCAGCGCGAGCAGGCCGCCTGCTTCGAGGGCGAGCTGGTGCCGGCGCTGGCGAAGGAGGGCATCCGCTTCGCGTCCTACTCCGAACTGAGCGACCTCGATCGAGCCCGCGTGGACGAGTGGTACCGCGCCAATGTGTTCCCGATCCTCACACCTTTGGCGGTGGACCCCGGGCACCGGTTCCCGTTCATCTCGAACCTGTCGGAGTCGCTGGGCGTGCTGATGGTGCAGCCGGGGCAGGCGGAGCGTCTGTTCGCGCGGGTCAAGGTGCCCGAGCCGGTCCCGCGCCTGGTCGCGGTGCCCAAGAAGGGCCCGATCGGGATGGTCACCGACCCGCGCGATGTGGTCTTCGTGCCGCAGGTCCAGATCATCCGCAACAACCTGGACGGGATCTTCCCCGGCATGGAGGTGCAGGAGGTCATGGAGTTCCGCGTGACGCGGAGCGCCGGCCTCGAGGGCGACGGGGACGATGCCGAGAACCTGCTCGAGCATGTCGAGGCGGAGATGCGCCAGCGCCGCTTCGCCGACCCGGTCCGCGTGGAGACGCCCCCGAACCCCAGCGACGCCATCCTCACGCTGCTGGCGGGGGAACTCGAGCTGGAGCGTTCGGATGTCTACAGCCGCGGGGGGCCGCTGGAGTACGCCGACCTCACGCTCCTGGCGGCCCTGGACCGCCCGGACCTGAAGCACAAGCGGTGGATCCCGGTCGTCCCCGCGCGCCTGCGCGACGAGGACACCGACATCTTCTCCGTCGTGCGCGAACGGGACCTGCTGGTGCATCATCCGTACGAGAGTTTCCAGGCCTCGGTCGAGCGGTTCATCGCGTCGGCCGCGCGCGATCCCAGCGTGCTGGCGATCAAGCAGACCCTCTACCGCACCTCGCGGGGGTCGCCCTTCATCGACAGTCTGATCCAGGCCGCCGAGGACGGGAAGGCGGTCGCGTGCCTCGTCGAACTGCGGGCGCGGTTCGACGAGGACAAGAATGTCCGCTTCGCACGCCAGCTCGAAAAGCACGGCGTGCATGTCGCCTACGGCGTGGTCGGGCTCAAGACCCACTCCAAGTGCTCGCTCGTCGTCCGCAAGGAGTCCGACGGGCTCCGCACCTACGCCCACATCGGGACCGGCAACTACCACCCGGGCACCGCCCAGGCCTACACCGATTGCGGGCTGCTCACCTGCAACCCCAGGATCACGGGTGAGCTCGTCACCCTCTTCAACTACCTCACCGGGCGGGCGGCGGCCCACGAGTACCAGACGCTGCTCGTCGCCCCCGCCACCATGCGCAAGCGGTTTGTCGCCCTGATCGACCGCGAGATCGAGGCCGCCCGGAGCGGCGGCCCGGCCCGCATCGTCGCCAAGATGAACGC
>DOJA01000303.1:6465-7864 GCA_003511945.1 Phycisphaerales bacterium
TCTGCTGCCTGCGCCCGGGCGTGCCGGGGCTCTCGGAGAACATCCGGGTGCTGTCGATCGTCGGGCGCTATCTGGAGCACGCGCGGATCTTCCACTTCGCCAACGCCGACCCGAACCCCACGGGGGGGCGCTGGTTCATCGGGAGCGCCGACTGGATGAGCCGCAACCTGAACGACCGAGTCGAAGTGGCCGTCCCGGTCGACGACCCCGCGGCCCGGGAGATTCTCGCCCGGATCATCGATGTCAATCTCGCGGACCGCCTGCGGGCGTGGGAGCTCCAGCCCGACGGCTCGTACCGCCGGCTGTCCCCGTCGCCAGCCGATGGGCCGGAATCCGTGGCCCGTCTGGGCAGTTTCGAGGCCCTGTGCCGGGAGGCGAGGGCGGCGTCCCGGACCGTTGCGCCGTAGAATCTGTGCGGTGGCCGGGGCGGGTGCGAACGACGAGGTGGCGCCGTGACCGAAGCGATCGGGCCGGAGACCCCGGGGCATCAGGCCGCCGAAGAGGCGCTCGCGCGCCTGCTGGCTGATGTGGCCGATCGGTTGCGGGCGCTGCGGCGGCGAGGAATCAAGCGCGCTGATCGCGTGCATCGGTTCCGCGTCGCCACCCGGCGCGCTTCCGCAGCCCTGCGGCTGTTCCACGACTGGGTCGATGACGCGCACTGGCAGCGCATCCGCCGGACCCTCCGACGCCTGCGACGGGAGGCCGGCGCCGTCCGTTCCGCCGATGTCCACCTCCACATGCTCCGCGACGGGCTTGGGGGGCAGCTGGACCCCTCCTCACGCGAGGTGCGGTCCATGGCTCGCTCCGTGCGGCGCAGCCGCAAGGCGGGGCGGGCGGCGCTGGCCCGGCGCCTCGACCGGCGCAGCGTGGCCCGGCTCGAGCGCCGGACGGACCGGCTGCTGGCCTCGATCCGCACCGACGGCCCCGGGCGGGAGCCGTTCGAGAACATGGCCCAGCGGTGGCTGGGTGCCTCCCTTCCGGAACTGGTCGACGCGTGCGACCGCTCCGCTTCCGACCGCGAGGCCTTCCACCCGGCCCGGCTGGTCGCCAAGCGGCTCCGCTACGGCGTGGAAATTCTTGCACCCTGCTTCGCACCCGAGGGGATCGATGCCGCCCTGCTCTGGGCGACGGACCTTCAGGACCGGATGGGCGAGGTCAACGACCTGGAGGAACTGCAGATGCTGGTCAGCACCGCCGCGCGCGAGCGACCGGACGGCGCCATGCCCGCCCTCGAAGCCACGCTCGCGGCCCGCGCCGCCCAGGCCTACGCCCGCTACGCCCAATGGTGGAAGTCGAGCGGGCGGGGCGAACTCGCCCGAGTATTCGGGCCGATGATGGCCGGTATCCGCGCCCCCCACGCCCCCCGCCCCCCCCCCGCCCCCCACCCCCCCCCCCCCCC
>DOJA01000220.1:0-415 GCA_003511945.1 Phycisphaerales bacterium
CGGGCTTGGCGCCGGACGGCGCCTTGGCGGCGCCCGCGGCCTCATCATTGAGCCCGGCAATCGCCGCCTTCGCCGCGGCGAGGGCCTGAGCCGCGATGTCCTCGTCCTCCCCACCGGGCGCGGCGCCCGGATCGGGAATCGGTGGCTCTCTGGGATTGAGCGGGTCCGGCTCGGGCATCCTGCCCCTCCGCGCGGGGTGATCGTGATGTTGACAGCCGCGCTCCGTGCGGCTCCTCGGACGGCCCGATCATCGGCACAAGCCGCGCGCCACCCGCAGATTCAGCCGGCGAGCGCGAAATCTGCGCGTGTGGATCGAGGCCGCCCGCGAGGGGGTTCGAGCGACCGTGACCTCGGGTTTGGCTTATGGACCCTCACAGAACGACCCCTTCTCCCCGGTGGGACCGGCGGCCCGCCC
>DOJA01000220.1:593-3074 GCA_003511945.1 Phycisphaerales bacterium
GTGGGACCGGCGGCCCGCCCGTCGCTCCGGCCTTCTCCGATTCATTCCGTGCGGGGCGCTGACCCTGGTGGGTCGGGTACCGAGGGCGATTTCACTCAACTTGTGGCGGGATCGTCGCTCTTCCGGGGAGGTGAAAGGCGTCCGGGCCTCGGCCGACGACCCGGTGCGCAACTCTTCTGACCCGGTGTCTTGCCTTCCAAGGCGGGCGATCCACTCGCCCGGCGCTCGACCCCCGCTTCACTCGTCTGCTCGCGGATCGTGCAGACGCAGTGCTCTAGCACGCCCTGCGCAGGGTCTCGACCGCCCGCCCGTGGGCCGACACCACCTGGCCCGGCGTCGAGTTCAGGCACGCCGCGATCTCGGTTGGGTTCATCCTCTCGGCGTACCACAGCAGCAGCAGGACGCGCTGCTCCCGCGTCAGCTCCTGGTCCATCGCGCGGCGCAGGCGGCAGCGCAGATCGTCGCCCGCGCGAGTCATGCGCGGGGTCGGCTCATCGTCCATCGAACGCTTTGAGAGGGTGTGGCGCATCGGTCGTCTCCGTGACCACTGCACGCTGGCGCGCCGTTCCTTGGCGCCGCGGGCCACCCTACCACCCTTGCCCCGCGCGTGTAAAGCGCGCCGGGGGTGCGTACCCTTCGGAGCCCAATCACAGGAGCCGCCATATGGCCCGCACCCCATCCACGATGATGCTCACCCTCGGCGCGCCGGTCCCCCCCTTCCGGCTGGCCGACACGACCGGGCGCGTCTACGCCTCCCGCGACTTCGCCGACGCCCCCGCGCTCGTCGTCGCCTTCATCTGCAACCACTGCCCCTTCGTCAAGCACATCCGCGCCGAGCTCGCCCGCCTCGGCGACGACTGCAACATCCGGGGGGTCGCCTTCCTCGCCATCAACTCCAACGACGCCCAGCAGTACCCCGACGACAGCCCGGACAAGATGGCCCTCGAAGCCCGCGAGGCCGGTTACTCGTTCCCGTACCTCTTCGACGCCGACCAGTCCGTCGCCAAGGCCTTCAAGGCCTCCTGCACGCCCGACTTCTTCCTGTTCGCCCGCGGCAAGGGGCTGGTCTACCGGGGCCAGCTCGACGACAGCCGCCCGACCAAGGACGCCCCCGCCCTCCCCGTCACCGGGCGTGACCTCCGCGCCGCGATCGACGCCGTGCTGGCCTCCCGTGCCGTCCCGAGCGACCAGAAGCCGAGCATGGGCTGCAACATCAAATGGAGGCCGGGGAACGAGCCGGGGTATGTCGCCGCGCTCGTGTGACACACCGGCGATCCGTTGACGCACCCCCCGTTTGCCCGACCCCGCGGAGCGCTCTACCGTCGCCCCATGTCCATGACCGCCGCACCGCACGAACCCGTCCTCCGCGAAGTCCCGATGCACCTGCTGCGCCCCGCCGAGCCGGGCGTCGGGGTCGTCGTCCGCAACGATCGCTGCACCGCCGGCCCCAAGGCCGCCGGGTTTGTGCGCCACCTCGAGATCGATGTCTCCGGCACGCCCCTGGAACGCCAGTGCTTCCCGGGCCAGTCGATCGGCGTCATCCCCGAGGGCGTGGACGACAAGGGCCGCCCGCACAAGGTCCGGCTGTACTCCCTCTGCTCCCCCGCGTCCGGCGAGGACGGCCAGGGCAAGGTCTACGCCACCACCGTCAAGCGGACCATCGACGAGCACTGGGAGACCCACCGACTGTTCCTGGGCGTCGCCTCCAATCTCCTGTGCGACAGCCAGGTCGGCGACCGCCTCCGCGTCAGCGGGCCCAACGGCAAGCGGTTCGTCCTGCCCCAGGACCTCCACGCCCACGACTACACCTTCTTCGCCACCGGCACCGGCATCGCCCCCTTCCGCGGCATGCTGATGGAGCTCTTCGCCGCCGGCTTCAAGGGGCGCGTCACCCTCATCATGGGCTCACCCTACGCCACCGACCTGCTCTACCACGACACCCTCACGACGATGCAAAGGGAGCAGCCGGGCTTCGCCTACCTCACCGCCATCAGCCGCGAGCCGGGCGGACCGCACGGGCGCCAGTATGTCCAGGACCGCCTCCGCACCGACCGCGACCGGCTGCTGCCGCAGCTGACCAGCGAGCGGAACCTGATCTACATCTGCGGCCTGGCCGGCATGGAACTGGGGATCTTCAAGGAACTGGCGCTCCTGCTGCCCCCTGATTCGCTCGAGCAGTACATCAAGGCCGACGCCGAGGCGCTCGCGCACATCGATTCGTGGGAGCGGCGCATGATCCACAAGGAGGTGCGCCCCACCCGGCGCGTGATGATGGAGGTCTACGCCTGAACAAAATCCGGCGCGTGGCGCTTGCCAAGAGTTCCGTTCCGGATTATTGATTCGAGCAACGAGTTCGCCGGCACGACGCTCCGAGCCGGCCCTCAAACCCGCGGGCGCCGATGACGGCCGACGCGGGTTTTTCCTTTTCTCCCCACTTCAAGGCACCGCGGGAGGAGATGGGGAGGTGGGGAGGTGGGGAGG
>DOJA01000140.1:0-1774 GCA_003511945.1 Phycisphaerales bacterium
GGCCAAGAAGTTCATGCAGACCACCCTGCTCGCCGCGGGGTGCAAGTCCCTCGTCGAGGCCGGCAAGACCCTCTCCCTCCGAGGCATGTTCTACAAGTGCCTGCACACCATCCCGGGCACCAAGGAGAAGACCCTCGAGGACCAGTCCGAGTCCGACGCCGTCCTTGAAGACCTCGAGGTCGCCCTCGGCTCGCTCCGCGAGGAACTCCACATCTTCGCCAAGAAGGCCGGCACCATGGTCGGCAACATCACCATCATCGACTCGGGCGACGAGATCGACTGCCGGCGCATGGGCTCCGGCGGCTACGCCATCCCCTCCATCTGCGAGCCCGAGGTCCTCCGCTTCAAGAAGTGCGACGCCAGGTTCGTCCTTCATGTCGAGAAGAACACCGTCTGGTCCCGTTTCAACGAGGACCGCTTCTGGGAGAAGCACAACTGCATCCTCACCGAAGGCGGCGGCCAGCCCCCCCGGGGCGTGCGCCGGCTCCTCCGCCGCCTGAACGAGGAGCTCGGCCTCCCCGTCTACTGCCTCCTGGACTGCGACCCCTGGGGCCACTACATCTTCAGTGTCATCAAGCAGGGCTCCATCAACCTCGCCTTCGAGTCCGAACGCCTCGCCATCCCCGACGCCAAGTACCTCGGGCTCCGCGCCATCGACTACCAGCGCTGCCAGCTCACCGACGATGTCCAGATCGCCCTCAACGACCGCGACATCGCCCGCGCCAAGCAGATCGCCGAGTACCCGTGGTTCGCGGGGAATCAGGCCTGGCAGCTCGAAATCAAGCAGATGCTCGCCAGCGGCTTCAAAATGGAAGTCGAGTCCCTCATCACCAAGGACATCTCCTATGTGACCGAGGTCTATGTCCCCGAGCGCCTCGACCGCCGCGACTGGCTGCAGTAAACTTCGTCCCGCGAGAAACCACGCCCTGTTTCTCCACGAACTCGCTCTCTCCCAGAGGAGCCGCGCGACCGCCGGGTCGCGACGGAATCGCAATGGCCCTCCCATCGCCCAGCACCAGCACATCCCCGGTTCCCCCCGTAGGTAAAGCGTTCAAGCCGCTCAGCCGCGTCATCGTCGCCGACGATGAGCACCTCGTCGCCATCGGGCTTGTCGCCCACCTGAGCGCCCTGGGAATCGAAGCCGTCGCTGTGTGCCGCACCGGCGCCGAGGCGGTCCGGGCCGCCGAGGAGGCCAACCCCCAGCTGGCCCTCCTCGACATCCGCATGCCCGACCTGGACGGGCTCGAGTGCGCCGCGGTTCTCTGGAGCCGCCACCGAATCCCCTCGGTCATCATCTCCGCCTACAGCGGCGACCAATACCTCACCCAGGCCACCGAGACCGGCGTCTTCGGCTATCTCCTCAAGCCCGTCGAGGGCGATGCCCTCCGCGTCGCCCTCCTCGTCGCCTGGGCCCGCGCCTGCAACCTCATCGAGACCAGCGAGCGCGTCGAGCAGCTCGAAGAGACCCTGGCCGCCCGACGGGTCGTCGAGCACGCCAAGTGGCGCCTCGTCTCCGAGCGCGGCATCTCCGAGCCCGACGCCCACGCCATCCTCCAGAAGGCCGCTCGAAACTCGCGCAAGCGCATCGCCGAGGTCGCCCAGGGATTCCTCTCGGGCGGGCCACTCGACTGAGCGCTCCTCACAGAATGACCTCCTCTCCTCGGTGGGACGGGCGGCCCGCCCGTCTCTCGCGACCATTTGGAGTCATGCTCTGAGCGGCTCTCAGCGCTCTTCAACAAGACCTGCCGCCCCCGGTGGGACAGGCGTCCCGCCT
>DOJA01000140.1:1905-2295 GCA_003511945.1 Phycisphaerales bacterium
GGGCGGCCCGCCCGTCTCTTCCCGCACGCCGATCCAGATCTTGCCCAAGTTCACACCGGAAGCACCCCACGACGCACAGCCAGTCCCGCGCGCTCATTTCTCATCCACTCTTCACGCCTCCGCCCTGACTGCCGCGATTCTCGTGGTACATTCACCCCCGATGCGGGGTCGAATCCGACGGCGGATCGGACTCTCCCGCGGCCCCCAAACGCGGACCGGTGGCCCCGTGATTGAGCGCTCGGAGGAGGTGCTCAACCCGTCGGCCCCGGTCCGCGTTCTCTTTCCCACTCCGATCTCAGCCCGGCCCCATGTTTTCTCGGAGCCGCGCTGAACACGCGCCCCGGATGGTCCGACAACTCCTGTGGCCAGCCGCCTTCAAGGCCCCTTCCG
>DOJA01000140.1:2404-2618 GCA_003511945.1 Phycisphaerales bacterium
CCCCGTCCGATAAGACGGTTCGGCGTGGAACGCCCGCGCGGAGCGCCCAACGCGCCCCGACGCCCTCCCGTCCCGGTCGGAGCCCGCGGAGCCGGCTCGGCCTTTCGCCACCTCGACGCCAACCGCGTCGAGCGCGAACAGGAGCCACGCCATGCCCCGCCACCGCTGCTCGCCCTCGCCCACCCGCACCACGCTGCTCGCGCTCACGCTCGTC
>DOJA01000140.1:2743-3034 GCA_003511945.1 Phycisphaerales bacterium
CCCCCCCCCCGCCCCCCGGCGCGCGCCCCCCCTCACTCAGCACGCGCCCGCCTCCGCCACCGCCGCGACGCCCGCACCGCCCGGCTCCGCGGTCCACGCGCTGGCCCGCGCGAACGNCGAGCGCGCCCTGCCACCCGACCCCTTCGCCGATCCCAACGCGCACGCCCACTGGCGCACCGCCAACCGCCGCGCCGACTTCGCACCCTACGCCTCCGCCTTCTCCCCCGTCGCCGATGCGCCCGACGCCGACTTCATCATGTTCGGCGAACTCGACGCCCCCCGCCCCCACCG
>DOJA01000254.1 GCA_003511945.1 Phycisphaerales bacterium
GAAGAAGCAGCTCGCCGAGCAGCAGGCCAAGCGCGCGGAGCTGCAACGCCTTCTGGCAGCTCTGGGTTGACCGATGCCCCGACGCCTCAACTTCCTGTTCGTTCTGTTCGGTGTGGCCTTGGTCGCATCGGCGGCCGATTTTCCCGCACCGGTCGAGGCGGACTTCATTGCCCGCGATTTCAAATTCCGATCCGGTGAGACTCTGGCGGAACTGAGGATCCACTATAGGACGATCGGCAAGCCGCGGCGCGATGCGGCCGGCGTCGTGCGCAACGCCGTGCTCATCACCCACGGCACCACGGGCAGTGGCGCGCAATTTCTGCGGCCGGAATTCGCCGGCGAACTGTTCGGGCCGGGTCAGCCGCTCGACGCGGCCAAGTTTTTCATCGTCCTGCCCGACGGCATCGGGCACGGCAAATCCAGCAAGCCCAGCGACGGTTTGCGGGCGAAATTCCCGCGTTACGGTTACCTCGACATGATCGAGGCCCAGCGGCAACTCCTGGTCGACGGGTTGGGCGTCACGCATCTGCGGCTGGTCATGGGCACGTCCATGGGCGGCATGCATACGTGGCTTTGGGGCCAGTTTTATCCGGATATGATGGACGCACTCATGCCTTTGGCCTCGCTGCCGACGCAGATTTCGGGCCGCAACCGTGCCTGGCGCCGCGTCGTGATTGACGCCATCCGGCAGGACCCCGAGTGGCGAGGTGGCGATTACGAGCGTCAGCCGCAGTCGCTGCGCACTGCCGCACAGATGCTTTGGTTGATGAGCAGCAACCCGGTGCAGCGCCAGGCTGCAGCTCCCGACCTCGCGCGGAGCGATGCCGCGCTGGACGTATACGTGACCAATTACCTCAAGACGGGCGACGCGAACGATTTTCTCTACGCCCTTGAGGCGTCGCATGACTACGACCCGGGACCGGGCCTCGAGCGCATCAAGGCCCCGCTGCTTGCGATCAACACCGCCGACGACCTCATCAATCCGCCGGAACTCGGTATCCTCGAGCGCGAGATCAAGCGCGTCACCCGCGGACGGGCCATCGTGCTACCGCTCAGTGAGAAGACCCGGGGCCACGGCAGCCACACCCTGGCGGCGTTGTGGAGGGATGAGCTGGTCCGCCTGCTCGCCGAGTCGGAGCCGAAATAATCGGGCTGGCCAAGCGGTGCGGCGCCGCACTCAATTTCCCCGATGAAGAAAGCGCTCATCACCGGTATCACCGGGCAGGACGGCTCCTACCTGGCGGAGCTGCTGCTCGAGAAGGGCTACGAGGTGCACGGCATCATCCGCCGTGCATCATCGTTCAACACGAGCCGCATCGACCACCTCAATTTCGACCGTCACGCCAACGGCGCCAAGCTCACCCTGCACTACGGCGACCTCGCCGATGCCGTGCAGATGGTCAAGCTGCTCTACGAGTTGCAGCCCGACGAGATCTACAACCTCGCCGCCCAGAGCCATGTCCGCGTCTCGTTCGACATGCCAATCTACACGGCCGACGCGGTCGCGACCGGGGCGATCCGGCTGCTGGAGGCCGTCCGGGAGTATCAGGAGCAGTCTGGTTACCAGATCCGGTACTACCAGGCCTCCTCCTCCGAGATGTTCGGCAAGGTCATGGAGGTCCCCCAGAAGGAGACCACCCCCTTCTACCCCCGCTCGCCCTACGGCTGCGCCAAGGTCTTCGCCCACTGGGCCACCGTCAACTACCGCGAGTCCTACAACATGCACGCCTCGTGCGGGATCCTGTTCAACCACGAGTCGCCCCGGCGCGGCGAGACCTTCGTCACCCGCAAGATCACCCGCGCCGTGGGGCGCATCAAGCTCGGGCTCCAGAAGAAGCTGTACCTGGGCAACCTCGACGCCCAGCGCGACTGGGGCTTCGCGGGCGACTATGTCGAGGCCATGTGGCGCATGCTCCAGCAGGACAAGCCCGACGACTATGTCATCTCCACCGGCAAGATGATCCCCGTGCGGACCTTCTGCGAACTCGCCTTCGGGCATGTGGGGCTGGACTACAACGACTTCGTCGAGATCGACCCCCGCTACTTCCGCCCCGCGGAGGTCGAGCAGCTGCTGGGCGACTGCTCGAAGGCCAGGCGCGTGCTGAAATGGGAGCCGAAGACGACGGTCGAGCAGCTGGCCAAGATGATGGTCGATTCGGACCTGGAACTCGCCCGGCGCGAGAAGACCCTGCGCGACGCGGGGCACACCCTGCCTGCGACCGTCGGGCACGACCAGTAGGCGCTTCGCCGGCAGAGCCGGACCAGCCGAGAAGGGGCAGAGCGACGGGCGGGCCGCCCGTCCCACCGGGAGCCGCTGGTCCCACCGGGAGCCGCCCGTCCCGCCGGGAGCCGCCCGTCCCGCCGGGAGAAGAAGTCATTCGGCGCGGGGCTCTTGGTGCTCCCGCATCAGCATGCACGCCCGGGCCACCCGGGCCACGCGCTGGGGCACCACGGTGAGCGCGTCGCGGATGGTCCGCGACACCAGCAGGCGGGCGCCGATCGCGTAGACCACGCCGAAGAGCCCGACGAGGGCGGCCGTCATCGCGAGCGCGAGCCAGCGCCCCTCCAGCACACGCCGCGCGATCGCCTCGACCCGCGGCTCGACGCCCGTCACCACAACCGCCGCGCCGACCGCGACCAGCCACGAGGGCAGCATGGCCCCCCCGATCTGGCGCGGGGCCGCGCCGAGGCGCCTCGCCTCGATCAGGACATACACGGCGCTGCCCAGCCCCAGCCAGACGCTCCCGAACGCGGCGATCGCCCCCGCCGAGCCGAACCACGCGGCGCCGGCGGCCACGCCCGCCATCATCACCGCGCCGAGCGCTCCGGTCAGGAGGGCCGCCCGCTTGAACTCGCCCCGCGAGACCATCGACGCGGTGATCACATGCAGGACGGCGTAGAACGGGAACGACGCGGCCACCATGCGGACCACGGGGTCCGAAGCCGCCCATCGCCCGCCCCACAGCAGCGCTTCGATCCACCGGTAGGAGGGCGCCAGCACCAGGCACGAGGGGGCGGCGACGAGCATGAGCACGCCGATCGAGCGCAACGCCGCGTCGCGGAGCCGGCCGCGCTGATCGGCCATCTTCTGCATCGTCGGGAAGAGCACGCTGTGCAGGTTGTTGGCGAGCGTGGAGCCCAGCTGCGCGACGATCATGTAGCCGAAGTAATAGAACCCCACCACCTCCGCGGCCACGAAGGCCCCCGCGGCCATGTACGGCCCCAGGTTCACCAGCCCGTTCGAGAGCGTGTACCCCAGCACCCACCCGACCTGGCGCAGGAACCCGCGCCACCGCGCCGTCTCGGCCCGCGAGCGCCAGGGCGCCTCGCGGGTGACGAGGAAGCCCATCAGCCCCTCGTACGCCGCGATGAGGGGCAGGGGCAGCACCAGACTCAGCGCGCCCAGGTCCAGCAGGGCGAATCCGATCGACGCGCCGTAGCGGATGACCGTCGATCCCATCTGGATGAGCGCCAGGCGCCCGAAGCGCAGGTCGATCGACAGGCGCGCGTTGAGCACGCTCATCGGGCTGGTCATGGCGACGGAGAGCGCGACGACGAGCAGGTTCCAGGCGATGCGCTGGTCGCCATAGATGATCGCCGCCAGGGGCGACGCGGCGCAGAGCAGGAGCGCCAGGACCAGGTTGATCGCGGTCGCCAACCAGAAGAGCGGCCCGGCGAGGGAGCGGTACTCGCCCGCCCGCTGGACGAGCAGCCACCGGATCCCCCCGTCCTGAAAGACCTGGGCCACCATGGCGATGGAGGTGGCGACCGCGACAATGCCGAACTCCTCGGGCGCCAGCAGCAGCCCGAGGATCCACTGGGCGGCAAGGGACGCGCCCCGCTGGAAGAGCGTGGAGGCGAGGGAGAAGGCCATCCCGCGCCCGACGGTGCGGCCCAGCGCGGCGGGCGCAGGGGCCGCTGCGGCGCGCCCGTTCGTCAGGCCATCCTCGCTCCGATCGGGCCGGCTCATGACCCTGCTCATCGGCCCGAATCGCGTCCGTTCAAGCGATCTTCCTCAACTGGAAGATCGCGCAGCCCCAGACGCAACCGAAGTCCCGGCCCGCGCCCTCGCCGCGGGGGTCCTGCCCGGTGTGGAGCTCGCCGGAGTCGTCCACATAGGCGAACCGTTCGACCTCGTACCGCCCGGCGAACATCCGCTCCGTCATGAATCCCACCCCGAACACGCGGTGCGCGTCGAACTCGATCCGTTGCTTCCCCATCGGCACGCTGAAATACAGGCGTCCGCCCGGCTCGAGCATGGCGTGCAGCGTGTCCCAGCCCTTCCGCCACCCGTCGTAGTCCACCGGGTCTCCGTAGCGCCCCAGCCCGAGATGCTCGAGGGTGTGAAGGCACGAGAGCGAGTCGGTCCGCACATCCGCCACGGTGCGCCCGTCCATGAGATCGCACCGCCGGAACCGGATGTTGCGGCTGCTCGTTCGCAGCGCCCGGATGTCGAAGACCTCGACCTCCCGAAAAGTAGCGACATGCGCGACGAACCCGTCGACCCGAGAGCCGACATCGCAGTGTCGCTTCGGGTTGTTCTCGAAGATCCACTGCGCGACCAGGAGGTCCTGGTGGAAGTAGTGCCCGCTGGCGACGCCGCTGGACTCGAAGCGGTCGGTCAGGCAGGGGTAGAGCTTCCCGAACGGGAACTCCTTGGCCGCTGACGCCTCGAACTGGCTCCGGAGCACGGCGCGGTTCCCCAGGAATGGCCGCAGCCCGCGCAGCGCCCGCCAGGTCCGACGCGGCTCCACACCGAACAGCGCCAAGGCGCTCCCCAGGCGTCGAATGATTGGCGACATCGACCGACCCCTATCCGTTCTCGCGGGGCCGCTTCCCCCGGGTCCGCCACTATAGAGCCCGTTCGCGCTCAACCCGACCTGGCCAGCGATTCCAGCTCCGGCGCCGGGCCCGGGCCGCCCCCCTCCGGGCGACAGCCCGGCGAATCGACGCACCACGGGCGGCTGGACAGGTTCGCGACGACCTCCATCGGGCAGGGGGCGTCGCCGCGGCGGGCGCTCAATCCCAGCCGGTGCAGCAGGTCGCCCAGGCGCGCGTCCCACGAGTGGTCCTTCCGCGCCCGGGCGCGCCCGGCCCGCGCGATGGACGCCCGCTCCTCGTCGTGGTCAAGGAAGTACCGCACCTTCTCCTTCAGTTCCTCCAGAGTCGACCAGGCCTCCACCTCCGAGCCCGTGCGGTAGAAGACGGGCAGGTCGACGAAGGACTGGACCAGGTAGAACGCGCCGGACATCGGGGCCTCGAAGTCGCGGAGGCGGGAGTCCGCCACGCCGCGCCGGTCGCCGATCTCGCGGGTGCGCTGGTTGACGCCCAGGGCGATCCGCGACCGCGCCAGCAGCGAGCCCACCAGCCCCTCGGGCGCGTGCCCGTGCACCCGGGCCGATGACGCCAGCCGCAGCGTGCCCTCGTCCAGCGGGCGCGCCCGGTCCACGAACCGCGCCAGCAGGTCCGAGCCCTCCGCCATCACGCGGGGCACCAGGTAGTGGCGGAAGTCAAACAGGCGCTTCACCAGCGGCTGGGCGATCCCGTTCGACTCGGCGCTGTCACTCTTGGCGTCGGGGCTCAGCAGCCCGGGCCACCCGGGGCCGAACACATCGACATCCTCCGTCACCTCCCGGCAGGCCGCCACGGCCCGCACCCGGTGGCGGTTGGCCGAGCCCAGCATCAGCACCCCCGTCTCGGGCGCGTCGGGGACGGGATCCCGGTCGTAGCGATCGGGCGACGCCCCCATGGGCATGAAGTGCATCTGCACTCCCCGGCGCGCCAGGGGCTCGAGGTTCTGCATGTGGCTGACGGCCAGAACATCCAGCGCGGGCGCGTGCCGGAGCACGCGGTACCATTGCATGTTCATGTCCACATGGTAAGTCGCGACCCGCACGCCCATGTCCCGCAGCGCGCGCACATCCCGGGGTCGAAGGGTGTCGTCGTAGAGCACCGTCAGCACCAGGTCGAGCCCCGGGCCCTTCACCAACCCCCGCACATCCGAGAGGAACCGCGACATCAGGCGCTCCCGCACCGCGGGCCACGACCGGATCCGCCAGTTCCCCATCGAGTCGCCCAGGGGGTAGCAGTACACCCGCCCGCACACCCGACGGAGCGAGGGCACCAGGTTCTGGAACACCCACCGGTCCAGCCCGGAGACCAGCAGCACCCGGGGGCCGCCAGTGACTGATCCGGTCCTTTCCGACGCCGACTCGCTCAAGCCGCTGCTCCCGTGCCCCCCGCCCCCCGG
>DOJA01000007.1 GCA_003511945.1 Phycisphaerales bacterium
TGCCCCCCGGCGACCCCCCGGCGCCCCCCGGCGGCCCCCGGCGGCCCAAAGAATAGCCCCCACTCACCGGCGCACGCCGAACCCCTGCTCACCGATGGGGGGTTCCTCGCGCCGGTCCACGCCCCGGATGCACCCCTTCATCGTGCGCGCCACTTCGTCCAGCAGCCCATCCACTTCCTCGCTGGCTCCCTCAGCGACCAGTGTGACGCCCCCGTTCGGCTCGTTTCTGACCCATCCCGAGACTTCGAACCGCTCGGCGCAACGGACCGCCGTCGCCCGGAACCCCACGCCCTGCACTCGCCCGGTGTAAGAAACGACCACACGAATGATCCCCACGGCACAACCCTCTCGCACAACGCGCACTCTCTGCCCGGTGGCTCCCCCACCAAGGGGAGCCGGGTCGACGGTCCGCGTGAGGATATTCTCTAAAGTTTTCGGGCTTTGGTTGACCGCTGCCGGGTGCGTGTTAGCGTTTCCCTAAGAGAAGTGCCCGCTCTCCGCCTCACCCACGGGGGCCTTTGCGCACCCCGGGAGGCAGCATCCGCCCTCCGGGCACGCCTCTCCGGCGCGGGTTCTCTCTTCCCCGCCGCCTAACTCGGATGGTTCGCCCGTTGTCGGGCTGCTTGGTGGCCGCGCTCTGCGTGTGTGTCGGTGCGCGATGGTCGTGGTTCGAACGCCCCGGGCGCTGACCCGGGGACCGTCCTTCCCAGGTGGTGCGGGTGCTGTCCACGCCGATCGACAACAAGCGCAAGGTTCTGGAGGCCACGGACATCGTGCGCCTCATCGGCGATCACCTGGCGCTCAAGCCCAAGGGGCGCGAGTATGTCGCGCTCTGCCCCTTCCACGACGACCATTCGCCCTCGATGTTCGTCGTCCCCGCCAAGCAGATCTTCCACTGCTTCTCGTGCGGCGCGGGCGGGAACGCCATCGACTTCGCCATGCGCTACCACGCCATGGACTTCCGGGGCGCGCTGGAGTTCCTCGCGGAGCGATCGGGCGTCGTGCTCGAGCGGTTCACCCCCGTCGGCCCCGCGCGCGACGCCGCCGGCGCGTCGAGCGAATCCACCAAGGACGAGCTCCTCCGCGCCAATGCCTTCGCGCTGGGCGTGTTCCGGGTCCTGCTCAACCACCCCGACCACGGCAAGCCCGCCCGCGACACCATCGCCCGGCGCGGGATCGCCCCCGAGATGGTCGAGGCCTTCCAGATCGGGACCAGCCCCGATCGCTGGGACGGGCTGCTGAAGACGATCGAGTCCAAGGGGCTCGACCTGAGGCCGTTTGCAGAAGCGGGGCTGCTCAAGAGCCGCGAGAACAGCGGCGGTGGTGGCGGGCACTACGACGCGCTTCGGAATCGGCTGGTCTTCCCGATCTTCGACCAGATCGGGCGCGTCGTCGGCTTCGGCGGCAGGCGCCTCAACGACGAGGACGAGCCCAAGTACCTGAACTCGCCAGAATCGCGGGTCTTCGACAAGGGTTCGACGCTCTTCGGGCTCCACCAGGCCCAGCGCGCCATCCAGAACGCCCGGACCGCGGTGGTCACCGAGGGCTACACCGATGCCATCGCCTGCCACCAGCACGGGTTCGCCCACACGGTGGCGACGCTGGGGACCGCGCTCACGACCCGTCACGCCGCCCTGCTTCGGCGGCTCGCCGACCGGGTCGTCCTGCTCTTCGACGGCGACGACGCGGGCCTGAAGGCCGCCGACCGGGCGCTGGAGGTCGTGTTCGCCGAGCCGATCGACATCCGCGTCGCGGTCCTGCCCGGGGGCGACGACCCCGACGACCTCCTGAAGCAGCCCGACGGCCCGGCGCGCTTCCGGGGGGTGCTGGACTCCGCTCAGGACTTCCTCGAGTTCCGGTTCGCCCGTCTGCGCCAGCGGTTCGACGAGACCGGGCTGACCCCGGGGTCCAACGCACGAGCACGGGCCATCGAGGACGAGATCGACCGGCTGGTCCAGCTCGGGCTTCGGCGGCTCTCCCCCCTGCGCCAGCAGACGGTCCTGGGGCGGCTCACGGCTCTCGCCGGCGTTGACGCCTCCACAGTGGTGGAGGCCCTTCGGCGCGCCGGGCTGGGGCCGGGCTCCCGATCCCCCAGGGGCGAACAGGGATCACCTCCGTCGATCGGCCGCCCTCGGAGGTCGCCGTCGGACGAGGCGCTGGGCTGCCTTTTGAACGATCCCACCCTCGCGGTCACCGACCCCGATGGGCTTGACGACATCCTGCGGGAGGGTGCCTATGGTTCGCCCCTCTCCGAAGTGGCCGGGGCGCTCGCCGCGGCTTTGGACTCCAACCGCCCGCCCTCGCTCGACACGGTGCTCGACATCCTGACCGACGCCCCCGCCCGCAGCGCCGCGGCCGCTCTCGCTCTTGAAGTGGACCGCCGGGCCGGGGGAGATCACGCCACGATCGCCCGCCACTGGACCGAATGCATCCGACGGTTCCGGCTCGACCGCGCCCGACAGACGACGCTCCTCCCCCCCCCGCTCCCCGGCTCCGAGACCTCCAGCGACCTTGACCACCTGACCCAGGCCCTGCAACGCAGAAGGAACCAGCACGCGGAACTCGGGGGCGACCCGCTCGCTCTGCCCCGCCCCCGGGCCCTGCCGACCTGAACTGACTGAACAACTCGCCATCCCAATCCCCAGTCCCCAGACCCCAGACCCGAACCAAGACACCCGCCCACGACACACAACCACGACCATGTGCGGGCGCCGGCGACGAGGCCGACGCCAGAACCAGCAGGACAGACGCAATCAAGGCCTCAGCGGCAGGACGCCCGACCCGGGACGCACCGAAGCGCCCCGACGCCCGAACGCGACGGCCAGTCACGGACCCAGACACGGAAGCGGAGAACCCATCGGTGACGACTGATCTTCATCCGGCCATGGTGGACCTCATCGGACTCGGGCGCCAGCGCGCCTGGCTCGCGTACGAGGAACTCAACTCGACCCTCCCCGACGAGCTGGTCGACCCCGAGCGGATCGACGAGGTGCTCATCCATGTGGACCGCCTGGGGATCGAGATGGTCGACGAGCGCGAGTTCCGCGCCCGCATCTACCGCGCGAGCAAGACGGCGGCCGCCACCAACGGGGGGCCGAACCAGGCGGTCGCCACCGGGGCCGCGGAGCGGATGCTGGCCCGTCAGGTCGCCGAGGCCGCCGACGCCCTCGCGTCCGACGGCCCGCCCGGGGAATCGGGCGCCAAGCGGATCGACGACCCGGTCCGCATGTACCTCACGCAGATGGGCACCATCCCGCTCCTCACCCGCGACGAGGAGATCCGGCTGGCGAAGAAGATCGAGACCATGCGGATGATCTTCCGGCGCCGGGTGCTCGAGTGCGACTACTGCGTGGCGCAGGCGTGCGACATCCTCGAGCAGGTCCACAAGGGCGAGCTGCCCTTTGACCGCACGATGCGGATCTCCACGCTCGACCCCAAGGCCAAGGAGAAGATCGCCAAGCGCATCCCGTACAACCTCGTGACCATCCGGGCGCTGCTCGAGAAGAACCGCGAGGACTGGGACGCGCTCGAGGCGGCCCTCGGCGAGAAGAACGCCGACAAGGCGCAGGAGGTCCGCGAGCGGATCGCCTCCCGGCGCCGGCGCCTGGCGACGCTGAGCGAGGAACTGTGCCTGCGGACCAGCCGCATCGTGCCGGTCCACCGGCGCCTGCGGGGCATCAGCGTGAAGATGCAGGAACTCATCGCCGAGATGAAGAAGGCGGAGAAGTTCCCCGGGCGCTACGACCCCGACGACATCGCGGTGATGAAGGAGGAACTCGCCGGGCTCCGCGCGTTGGTGCTGATGGAGCCCGAGGAGCTGGCGCTGACCGTCCGGCGGGGCGACACGGTCTACTGGGAGTACGAGCAGGCCAAGCGCGACCTCTCGGCGGGCAACCTGCGCCTGGTGGTCTCGATCGCCAAGAAGTACCGCAACCGGGGGCTCTCGTTCCTGGACATCATCCAGGAGGGCAACACCGGGCTGATGCGCGCGGTCGACAAGTACGAGTACAAGCGGGGCTACAAGTTCAGCACCTACGCCACCTGGTGGAT
>DOJA01000269.1 GCA_003511945.1 Phycisphaerales bacterium
CGTACGCCGGGCGCTGGCTGACGAGAGATCCGGCGGGGTATGTGGACGGGTTGTCGCTGTACTTATATGTGCGCGGCGGGCCGCTGCGATTCGTGGATCCGTGGGGGTTGGCGAGCGAGAAGTGCTATCAAGTCAACGGCGATCTCCGCGATCTTGAGAGGGAGATGGGAATAGAGCGTGGCACCGGGAACCACGAGCCGAATGAACTCACTGATCAACAGAAGGAGGCCGGCGAGCAGTGGGAGCAGCAGCAAGGCGAGTTCTTCCGCGAGCAGGGTAAGAAGCTGCTGCGGGACGCGGGCAAGGCGACGATCGGGGTCGCTATTATCGTTTCGCCCGCCGACGAAGCGATGGTCGGAGCGATCGCGGCGAAGTACGGTGCGCGAGCCGCGGCTCGAGTCATCAAGGCGATCGAGAAGGCGGTCAGGGAGGGCAAGAGCGCGAGCGCCGTCTCGAAGGCGGCTCAGGAGGCGGCGGAGAAGATCCAGAAAGGTGGTGCGGGCAAGGCCTTCACAAGGAGTCAGAAGGATGCCGCTAAGGACGCGAGCCGCGCAAGGAACGGAGGCGAGTTGCGATCGGATGGAGATGGGCGCCCGCTTGTTGATGCGACCAAGCACGAGAAGGGAGTGACTCCACCTTCCAATGAAGCGCATGTCGATCACATCAAGCCAAGAGCAGCTGGAGGATCCAACGATCTGGGCAACGCACAAGTTCTATCGAGAGAAGAGAACCTAGCGAAGGGTGCCAAGCATGACTAAACAACATGCCGAGGATCGTCGCGCAGTCTTTGTCTGCGTGCATGTTCTCGATGGCCGATGCCCAATCCTTTGGGGGTGCCGAGACGAACCATCGGAACCTGGGGACAGCGGGTGGCAATTTGTGTGTGACAGAGTAGATGAGTCAACGGCCACCGCAAAGTTGATCGCCGTGGAGGAATTGGCGCAGATCGATCCTTCTATAATAGACCTGATTGATCTTCCGGTTGGTACTGTGATTGCCCGTGGCACACCGTCTGATGAGTGGCGCCAAGTGAGGTAGTTTTGCCGCGCTTGAATGGCTCACGCGGCCGCTGAACTAGTAGCTGGCGCTCCTGGGCGAGCCGGGGTACGCCGCGAGCGTGGATGTCGATGGCTCGGGGACGATCGACTTCGACGACATCACGGCGGTCTTCTCGCGCTGGAGCCAGGTTGCGCGGTCGGCGCCCGGTTCATCGGCTCGGACGGGGCCTGGACTCGTACACCATCTCGCCGCTGATGATGGTGCGGAGCACCCTCGTCTCCAGAATGTCACCGGGTGCGCAGGTCATGATGTCCCGGTCGATCACGATGAAGTCCGCGCGCTTGCCGGGCGTCAGCGAGCCCTTCTCGTGCTCTTCAAAGGCGCTGTGGGCGGCGCTCAGCGTCATGGAGCGCAGGGCCTCCTCGCGCGTCATGCGTTCTCCCGGCTGCCAGCCGCCGGGGGGTTCCGCCCGATCGTTCTGGCGCGTGACGGCGGCGTGGATGGCGAGGAACGGGTTGTGGGACTCGACCGGGAAGTCGCTGCCGCCCGCGATGACGGCGCCGGCGCGGAGCAGACTCGCCCAGGCGTACGCGCCCAAGGCGCGCTCTTGGCCGACACGCGCGTCGACCCAGCGCATGTCCGAGGTGCAGTGGGTCGGCTGCATCGACGCCACCACGCCCAGCTGCGCGAAGCGGGGGATGTCCTGCGGGGAGAGCAGCTGCGCGTGCTCGATGCGCCAGCGGTGGTCGGCCACCGGGCGGGTGGCGAGGGCGCGCTCGTAGGCGTCGAGCACCTCGCGGTTGGCCCGGTCGCCGATGGCGTGGGTGCAGAGTTGGTACCCGTGCTCGGCGCCGTGCTGCGCGAGTTCTTCAATGCGGTCGCCCTCCATGATCGCCAGCCCGACATAGGGTGAACCGTCGTCGGCGGTGGGACGATCCGCGTATGGAGCAAGCAGCCACGCGCCGCGGGAGCCCATCGCGCCGTCGGCGTAGAGCTTGGCGGCCCGGACGGTGAGCCGCTCGCCCACGGTGATGCCGCGCTCGGCGAAGTAGCGCGGCGCGTGGAACGCGCTGACCATGGCGTAGACGCGGAGCTTGAGGCGTCCGGATGTCGCAAGGCGCTGGCAGACCTCGATCTCCGCGGGGGAGACGCCGGCGTCGTGCACCCCGGTCAGGCCCGCGGCGAGGCAGAGGTCCTGCGCCGCGAGAATGAGGTCCTCGGTCGTCCGCGCGTCCTCGGGGAGCACCGCCTCGACGAGGTCCATCGCGGTGTCGACGAAGACGCCCGTGGGCTCGCCTTGCTCGTCGCGGATGATCTCGCCTCCCGGCGGGCTCTTGGTGTTGCGGTTGACGCCCGCGAGGCGCATGGCCTCTGCGTTCGCGAGGGCGGCGTGCCCGTCGACGCGCCGGAGCCACACGGGCGTGCCGGGCGTCGCCGCGGACAAGGCCGAGTGGTGGGGGAGTGCTCTTCCCGCCCACGACTCGTGGTCCCAGCGCCCGCCGAGGATCCACTTTCCGGCGCCCGCTTCCGGGGCCAAGGCCTTCACGGTGGCGACGACATCCTCGAACGAGGCGGCCCGGGAGAGGTCGAGGGTCCCCAGCGCGAACGCGCCGAGCCCGGCGATGTGGCCGTGGGCGTCGATCAGCCCGGGGAGGACGGTCGCGCCGGAGAGATCGACCACCTCC
>DOJA01000216.1 GCA_003511945.1 Phycisphaerales bacterium
GGGGGGGGGGGGGCCGGGGGGGCGGGGGGGGGGTTTTCCTCAGGGGCAGAGTTCGAGCCAGCGGCCGAGGGCCGCGGTGATGTCGTCGAAGTCGACCGTGCCGCTGAGGTCGGCGTCGCCGGGGCCGGTGCCGGGCGTGTAGTCAGCGAGCCAGTGGCCCAGGATGGCGGTGATGTCGTCGAAGTCGACCTCGCGATCGGCGTTGGCGTCGCCGGGGCAGGGTGAATCGATGGTGACCTCGAAGCGCAGGGCGAGCATGGAGTTCACGGCGCCCGGCAGGTCCTCGTCGCTCACGAGCACCTGGGTGTTCAGTGCATAAAGACCCGGCGCGAGCCCGGTGGGATCGAACTGGACGGTGAGCGTGCCCGGGGTGGCGCTGATGTCGGTGGGCAAGGGGTTGATGGGGGTGAAGGGGCCGGAGAGGCCGACGACGGCGTCGACATCGAGCGCGGCCTGGTCTGGACCGCCGCCCCGGTTGTAGATGGGGATGTTGATGTCGAATGGCGGGTCGGTCGGCTGCGCGCCGGCGCTGATGGTGGCGGTGGTGACGGTCTGCGCGGGGCTGAAGGACGCGGCCGCGTGCGTCAGCACATCGACCGCGACGCTGACGGTGTCGTTCGCGTCGGCGGATCCCTGGCCCGGGCCGGCGGAGGTCAGGTCGGTGTTGTTGACGGTGAGGAAGCCGACCGAGAGCCCGGGGCTGGCGGTGGAGAGGGCGGTGAGCGTGAGAGCGGCCTGCTGCGGGTCGTACGGGAAGAGTCGGCCCTGGAGCCGGCCATCCACGGTGAAGCCGCCGGCGATGGAGAGGTCGTAGGAGGTGGGTGTGGCGCCGGACTTCGAGAGGGTGACGGTCTGCTGAGGGAGCGGCGCGCCGACCAGCGCGCGCAGGGAGACCATCAGGGACGAGGAGCCGTCGGGGTTGGGCGCGGGGCCGACATGCAGGGTGGACGAGTTGGGCGTCGGTCCCCAGATGGCCCAGACGAACTCGGGTCGATCGACGAAGGGGTTGCGGTTGCCCTGGTAGTAGGAGGGGTTCAGCGAGTTGGAGAAGACGATCTCGTTTCGCCTGCGTTCCTCGGCGTCCGGCGGGTCGGTGTAGTGCCACTGGAGCATGCTGGCGAGGTCGCCCATCTGGCTGCCGACGGGGAAGCCGTTGACGAGACTGAGGTCGGTGGTGTTGGCGTCGGCGCCGTCGTAGCGGGTGTCCATGTAGAACATGGCGCGGGCCATCTCGCCCCGATGGTTCACGCCGGGCAGCAGGGCCGCGGCGAGCGGGTCCCAGAAGCCCCCGAGGGTGCCGAAGGGATCGTTGCCGCGGGAACTGTTCACGCCCGGGTCGGAGGGGCGGAGCATGTGCAGGTCGGAGTAGTCCGGGCCGGACTCGCCCCCGCCCTGGCGGCTGACGGGCCAGGTGTGCTCGCGGTTCCAGGTGACGCCCGAGTCCCAGGTGTTGGGGACGGCGTTGCCGGTGTAGATCAGCACGATCTTCGAGGGATCGGTCGGGTCCGGATCGGTGAGCGCGAGGGCTTGGCGTGCATCGCCGTAGGAACGCACCAGGTGCGTGGTCGAGGCGGGGTTCCAGTAGTCCTTCGACGCGATGAGGTGGAGATTCCCCTTCAGCGCCAGACCGGTGCCGGCCGCGGAGTCGTAGTAGCCCGCGGGCGGGTCGTGCTGCGCTGCCGCGTGGTGGATCGACAGCGACAGGGCGCCGCAGGGCACGAGCGCCATCAGAGCGCGGGGGATCAACGCCATGGGGTCATCCTTCTCTCTCGCCCGGACGCCCGGGTCGGCGCGGGGACGGGGAGAGGGTAGCCGAGGACCCCGGGTTCGGCGGGGGCTCAGGACGCCAGGGCCAGGTGGGCCTTGCCGTCGGAGGGCGGGCCGCTGAAGACCTCGACGCGGTTCCGGCCGGCGTGCTTGGCCTGGTAGAGCATCTGGTCGGCGGCCTGGATCCACGAGGCCGGGTCGTCCTTGCCCGCGAGCCCGGCGGTGGTCAGGCCGAAGGAGGCGGTCGCGTGGATGTCTGGGAACTTGGGCCAGCCCTTGGCCTCCAGGGCCGCGCGGATGCGCTCGGCGACCTGTCTCGCTTCGTCGCGATCGGTGTCGGGCAGGATGATGACGAACTCCTCCCCGCCGTAGCGACAGGGGATGTCGTAGGCGCGGAGCTCGGTGGTGAGGACCTCGGCGAACCCCTGGAGGACGGCGTCGCCCGCCGGGTGCCCGAAGGTGTCGTTGAGCTTCTTGAAGTGGTCGAGGTCGCACAGGACCAGGGCAAGGTGCTTGTTGTTCCGGGAGGCCTCGGCGAGCTCGGAGGCGAGGCGCTCGTTGAAGTAGGCGCGGTTCCACAGCCCGGTGAGCCCATCGACCTGGGCCCGCATCTCGAGCATCTTCATCAGGCGGGAGATGCGGATGGCGGAGTTGATCCGGGCGCGGAGCTCGTGGATGTCGAACGGCTTGCACACGAAGTCCATGGCGCCCAGTTCGAAGGCGCGGACCTTGTCCTCCGGGCTCGTGGTGCCCGAGAGGACGATGACGGGGATCGAGATCGTCTGCGAGCACTCCTTCAGCGCCCGCATGGTCTGGAACCCGTCGACGACGGGCATGTTGAGGTCGAGGAGGATGAGCGAGGGCTGGTGCGACTGCGCCAGCTCGACTCCCTCGGTGCTGTCGAAGGCGGCGAGGAACTCGAGCCCCTCGTTCTTCAGTTTGAAGGCGAGGAGCCGGTGGATCGACGGGGAGTCGTCGATGAGCAGGAGGATCGGCTTCTGCTGTTCCTTCGTGTGGGGCAAGGTCGGGTCCGCCTTTCGTCCGTGGGGCGCTGGGTGGGGGCTCGTGGGCCGCGTGGTCAGACGACGACGCGGCTGCAGAGGTCGATGAGGTGGTCGAACTGCGCCTGAACGGAGGACAGGTCCTGGTCCGCCGACTTGAGGGATCGCTCGAGGATGGCGGCGGCGTCGCCGACGCTGCTGTAGCCGTAGCCGGGGCTGGCGCCCTTGAGCTGGTGTGCGACTCGGGTGAGGGCCTCGGTGTCGTGGACGCGCCAGGCGTCCTCGAGGGCGGCGACCCGCTCGGGCATCTCGTCGACGAACATCTGGATGATCTCCAGCATGTCCGCGTCGGAGGACATTTCGCTGCGGATCGGCCCGGCGGGGCCTTTGGGGTCGGTCATGGGGTCGCGCTCCGATGGCCGTGGCCCCATTCGGATCGGTCGGAGGCGGGGCCGGGTTCAGCGCGACGGGGAGAAGCGGGCGGGGTAGGGTTATCGGAGACTGCGGCGAGCGCTCCTCGAAGGACAGGGTCGCATGCGCCTAAGAGCTCCTCACAGAACGACTTCTTCTCCTCGGTGGGCCGGGCGGCCCTCCCGGTCCTCTACTCGGAGTAATTCTGTGAGCGGTCCCACACGCCGAGGGGGGGCGTCCGTCTCAGCGGGCCGCGATGGATCGCTGGATCAGTCGCTCCAACGCCGCGTCGAATGCCGCCGGTTGATCGTCCATCACAAAGATCGCGGCGTCGGGTATGAACTCGACGACGATCCGGGGAGACCTGCTCTTGAGGAACTCCCAGTGCGGGTCGCCGGTGATCTGCTCGATGGCGGCCTCCCGGCTACCGTACCTGGCGGTCATCCGATCGAGCATCGCCTCGCGCGCTTTCTGGGGGTCCTGACCGTTGCGCTCTGCTTGCGCTCCAATGGAGGCGAGGATCGACTCGAGATCCTTGCGGGGCGTGATGACCGATACCGGGACCGCGAACTCCGCGAATCTGGTGGTGAGGTTGGTGGTGAGGTACTCGAGGTAGTAGCGGACCTGTACCGGGAGCGGGACAGTCTCTATCGCCCGCTCGAGCCTCGCGCCCTTGTCGGCGCTGGTCTTGGTCAGGGCCGGGGCCTTGTAGCTGTTGGCCAGGAACTGCTCGCGGGAGACGGCTCGGAAGAAGGGAACCCACTGTTGATTCACCCGCTCGAGCTGCGCCTCACGCGGGACATCGAACATCTCGCCAGCCGACTTGGGAGGGTTCTTCGGGTCGAACATGACCCGCGCCGGTGAGCCAGACACGACCGCCACACCGCCGATCAGATCAGGGTGGTCGAGCGCCAGTCGCATGGCGTAGTGGTCGCCCATCAGGTGGTGGCCCACGATGATCGGCTTCTCCAGCCCCTGCCGGCGGATCAGTCGCACGACGCCGTCGACCAGTGCGTCCGACCACGGGGTGGATTCGAACGACTCGGGGTCCTCAGGCATGGGGTACGCGGGCGTCCCCCCGTGGCCCGGTGGGGTGATGGCGTACATCGTGTAGCGTTCGGTGTGACGCGCCATGAACTCATCCCACACCGAGGCGTCGAACGCGGCTCCGGGGATGAGCACCAGGGTGACGGGGCCGTTCCCACGCTTCACGAACGGGATGTCGGCGGTGAGCGGCACGGTGGCCTGGCCCTCGACATGGCGGAGGTTGTTGATGGTCGGCTTCGGCGCGTCCTCGGCGCCGACCGCGCCGCCGGCCAGCGTGAGGGTGACTGCGCAGAGCATCCCGAGGGTGCGAATACGGGGGAATGTGGTGGTCACTGAACGGGTCTCCTTGTGGCTCCTGCGGCGCGTCGCCGCGCTGTGCCGACGGTCAGTGTGACGCGCGACGGTTGGCCGGTCTTGGACCGGCGTCGCACCGGGACGCCCGGCGCGTCATCCGGGGCCTTGCCCGCGCCAGCGCGACGGGGTCGTCCCCGTCACCGCTCGGAAAACGCGGGTGCAGTGGCTCTGGTCCGCGAAGCCGGCGCGGGCCGCGGCCTGGGCGACCGAGAGGTCGGAGTCCTCGATGAGGCGGATGACTCGGCGAACCCGCGCCGCGCGCACGAACGCACCGACCGAGCAGCCGTGGTGCGCCTGAAAGGCCCGGCACAGCGTCGAGCGGTGGACTCCGAAGGATGCCGCGAGGGCGTCGAGGTCGGGGGTGGACTCGAGCGAGTCCAGCAGGACCGCCGCGCAGCGCTCGCCCAGGCGCGCGGTCTCTCTGCGTGTGCATCGCTCGTGCCGACGCACGCGCATCAGTGTGCCTACCAGAACGGAGCACAGTCCCTCCGCCACGACCGGAGTCAGGTCGTCCGGGCGGCGCACCTCGGTCTGCAGGCGGCAGAGCGCCGCGGCGTCGGGCGCCTCGGACTGGCTCAGCCCGTTCCATTCATCCATGGCGCGCCGGTCGATGTCGAGCGAGGAGGGATCGAAGGCAATCCGGAGAGTCCGGGCACCGCTCGTCCCGAATCGGTTCGAGTGGGTCAGTCCCGGGGGCTTGGTGACCACGGACCCCGGCCCGGCGCAGAGCCAGGTCTTCGCGCTCGACTCCCGGTACTCCCCCTCCAGGACGAAGTGGAGGCAGGCGCACGAGTGCTCGTGGCGAGGGGTCACGAGACCGCCTTGGTGCACCGTCTCGGACACCTCAAACGCTCCGGCCCGGAGCAGGCGATTCTGGCGGCCGAAACAGGCGGTCATGCGGGGCTGCTCCGTGCGGGCTCTCCCAAGTGTTACCGCGGCGGTTCGGAATGGTTGGGGGCAATCACGACGGAGACTATGATGTTCCACATGGGCGTCGCGGCTCAGCCGTCGGTTCGAATGGGGTCGCCGGCGCTCACTCGGGGTCTATGGATCGTCGGCTTCCTGCTGGGCGGGTCCGGGTCCACAGCGATCCAACCTCCCGGGATGGTCCGCATCCCGGGCGGGGAGTTCAGCATGGGCAGCCAGGCACCGGACGCCTGGCCCGCGGAGGGGCCGGTGCATCGGGTGCGGGTCCGCGCCTTCTGGATGGACGCCACCGAGGTCACGAATGCACAGTTCGGGGCGTTCGTCGGCGCGACGGGGTATGTGACCGTGGCCGAGCGTCCGGTGGACTGGGAAGCGATGAAGCAGCAGGTCCCGCCGGGCACGCCGAAGCCGGCGGACGAGATGCTCGCGCCCGGGGCGCTGGTGTTCGTGGCGCCGGGAGAGGACGCGACGGACGAGGACCTCCGGGTGTGGTGGAAATGGACTCCCGGCGCGTGCTGGCGCCACCCGGAGGGGCCGGGGAGCACGATCGCGGGGCGCGAGAACCACCCGGTGGTGCAGGTCGCGTGGGAGGACGCGGCCGCGTACGCCCGGTGGGCGGGCAAGCGCCTGCCGACCGAGGCGGAGTGGGAGTTCGCCGCCCGGGGCGGGATCGACGGCGCGCCCTTCGTGTGGGGCGAGGGCGAGCCCGACGATGAACGCCCGCAGGCGAACATCTGGCAGGGGGTGTTCCCCTCCAAGAACACGCTGGGCGACGGCTACCTGACCACGGCCCCGGTGAAGTCGTTCCCGCCCAACGGGTACGGGCTGTTCGACATGGCGGGCAATGTGTGGGAGTGGTGCGACGACTGGTTCCGGCTGGACCAGTACCGCGCGCGGCGCGCCGGGCTCGCGCCCGGCGCGGCGGTCGACGACCCGCGCGGGCCGGACGAGCCGTGGGACCCCAACGAGGCGTACTCGAAGAAGCGCGTCATCCGCGGGGGTTCATTCCTGTGCAACGCGTCGTACTGCTCGTCCTACCGCCCGAGCGCCCGGCTGGGCGGGGCGTACGACACGGGCACCTCGCACACGGGGTTCCGGTGTGTGAGGGATGCGGAGCCCGTGCCGTAGTGGCTGCGTGCCGATGGCTGCCCGCGCGACTCACGGCGTCTGCGCGTCGATGATCGTTGCCCGCGTGATGAGCAGCCGGTCCGGCAGCCCGGGGAGCGACTGCGCATTGAGGGCCACGGCGCCGCTGTTCAGGGTGAAGACGGTTTCGAGCGCGGCGCCGCCGCCGTTCTCGGAGGAAGCGTGCTGTTCGACGGAGAGACACAGGCGAACGGCGTTCTTCTGGAGCACGGAGGCGGCGGCGGTCATCCGGCGCATGATGGAGTCGCGGGTCCATTGGAGGGTCGCGACCTCGCCGTGCTGCACGAGCACGGAAAATCGACTGAGACGCACCGGCGGGGAGGGCGATTCTGCGGCGGTGATCGCTTTGCTGCGGAGGGTGTCGAACTCCTGGGCGGTCAGCGCGGCGCCGTTCGTCGCGGCGATCTCGCGGAGCAGCGGGTTCGGCGCTGCGCCGGCCGACGCGCTTGCACTGAGGTCCTCCACGATGAGCAACTCGATGGCCACACTCCGCGGGTCTGGATTGGCGGTCTTGCGATCGTCGCTTGAGGAGTACCCTCCGCCCATCAGCGAGCCCACGATGAGCGACGCCGAACCCAAGAGGATCACGAACGAGGCGACGACCAGGGCGGCCTTGGCGAAGCGCATTGCGGTCTCCTTCAAAGAGAGGGCGGTCCGGGGGGGCCGAGCACAGCGCGCGGGGGTCATTCGAACATACGCGGGGCGTCCCGCTCAGTTCGATCGGCTCGCCGACATTGCGGTGTGGAACCGCTCACAGAATGACTCGAAGAGGGACGCAAGAGACGGGCGGGCCGCCCGTCCCACCGAGGAAGGGAAGTCATCCGGTGCGGGGCTCTCAGATCTTGTGCTCGCTCGGCGCCAGCGTGCTGTTCACCTTCTGCTTCCACTCCTCGTAGCCCTGGCGCCCCATCAGCCCGAAGGTGGCGACCTTGCCGGTCTCGACGGCGGGCTGGTCGTAGGCGTCGATGTTGAGGATCAGGCCGCAGTACGCGGTGACCATCTCCCACAGGCAGATGAACTCGCCGACATGGCGGGCGTCGATGCGGGGCATCTCGATGGTGAAGCTCGGGCGCCGGCTCTCGACCAGGGCGTACTCCGTGGCGCGCTTCTCGGCGTTGAGCAGCGTGCCGAACTTCTGGCCCTCCAGGTAGCGGATCGCCTCCACGCCGAGCCCGGTGGGGATGGCCAGTTCGTCGCGCCCGAAGTCCTTGACCTCGATGAACCCGAAGACCTTGTCGTTGGGCCCTTCGCGGTAGAGCTGCACCTGCGAGTGCTGGTCGGTGGTGCCCAGGGCCTTCACGGGCGTGAACCCGGCGAAGACCTCCTTGCCCGCCTTGTCCACCCGCTTGCCCAGGGACTCGGCCCACAGCTGGCGGAACCAGTCGGCGAGCAGGTAGAGGTTGTTGGAGTAGGGCATCATCACATGGACGCCCTTGCCCTTCTCGCGCCCCAGGCGGGTGAGGAGGACCGCGAGCATGGCCGCGGGGTTCTTGCGCAGGTCGGGCACGGAGCAGCGCCGGTCCATGTCGGCGGCCCCGTCGAGCAGGGCGTCGATGTCGATGCCCGCCATGGCTGCGGAGAAGAGCCCGACCGGGGACAGGACGCTGAAGCGCCCGCCCACGCCGTCGGGCACGGGCATGGTGAGGTAGCCGTTGTCGTTGCAGATCTGGCGCATCGTGCCCTTGGCGGGGTCGGTGACGGCGACGATGTTCTGCGCGTGGCTCGCCTTGCCCAGGCGCTCGATGAGCAGGGCGCGGATGGTCATGAACTGGGCGGCGGTCTCGGCGGTCTCGCCCGACTTGCTGATGACATTGAACAGCGTGCGCTTCAGCCCGGGGTCGCTCTGCTCGCAGAACTTCAGCACCGCGCCGAAGGAGGCGGGGTCGACATTGTCGACCACGAACACGCGCGGGCCGGGGCGCTGGCTCGCGGGGAGGAGGTTGTAGGTGCTCGGGTTGAGGGCGCTCTGGAGGGCGATGTTGCCCAGCGCGCTCCCGCCGATGCCCAGAACGACCATGCTGTCGAACTGGCCTTTGCACCGGGCGACGGCGCCCTTCACCGCGTTCACATGCTCCTTGCGCATCGGGTCAAAGGGCAGCCCGCGCCAGCGCTCCCAGCCGGTGTTGCGGGTGGCCTCCAGACTCGCGGTCCACTCCTTGACCATGCGGGCGGAGGGGGAGTCGGCGCCGAGGGAGAGGGGGTCCAGCCCGTGCGGGCCGACGCGGTCGGACAGCGTGTTGGCGAAGTGGAGGGTGAGCATGACGCTCACGGTACGACGGGCGGCCTTTCGCCGAAAGGGGCGGGAGAGCGAGGGTCTGGGGTCGGGGGTCGGGGGTC
>DOJA01000091.1:0-24085 GCA_003511945.1 Phycisphaerales bacterium
CCGGGGGGGATTCCGGGGGGGTCGGTGGGCGTCGGTGGCGGATCGCTCCCCTGGCCGCGCTGGTGGCGGCGGCGGCGGTGGTGATCTCCGTCGCGGGGGTCTTCCAGTACTTCGGGCGCTCGATCGAACAGGTCGCGATGGGTCCGCCGACGGAGGGTTCCGACTCCTCGCGTGCGGGCGCAGATCGCCCTCCTCCGCGCGGGAGCTTCTCGTACGAACCTCCGAAGGGGGCCGCCTCCGATGAGACGCCCCCGCCGCCCGACCTGCTGTCGATGCGCACGACCAACAAGCCCTCGGCTCCCGCGGTGAGTTCGGCGCCGTTGGCCAGGGGCGGCTCTCGTGAGGACTCCCTCCGCACGCGCAGCGCCGACCGGGACGCCGAGTTCGAGCGACTGTTCGGGCGCCCCGGGGCGGGCGGTGCGCGGGCGCCTGAACTGATCGCCGGCGCTCGCTCGCGCGCGCCGGGGTTTGAGGTGGGGGGCATGGACCTCGGGCGGGCCGCCGAACTGGCGGTGACGCGCCGACTGAAGATCGTCGTTCGGTCAGCGGACCCCGAAGCCGCCCGCCGGCGCGCCGGCTTCACCGTCGAACGCCCGCAGGCCCAGAACGGCCCCGGGCGCGGCGCCGACGAGCAGCCCGAACCGGCGGACGCCGCCGTTGCGCTCAACTTCGCCATGGACCCCGAGCTGCTGGGGCTGCAGGACGCGCTGGCGCGGGTCGCCGAGTCGCTGCTGGTCGACGGTGAGGGAGAGGTTCTGTTCGAGGAAGTCGCCGAGGGCGCGCCGGACGACGACGCAACCGTCCAGCCGTCAACGGAGGTCAGCGATGTGCTGTGGTGGACCCGTCCCACGGACCTGTGGGCGGTCCGTTCCCAGGTCGTTCTGCCGATCCAGTTTGAGCAGTCCGTCCCCGAGCCCTGATGCCTTGGCTCACGACGCGCGCCGCATCCGACGCTCCGCGCGGTCCGCCGCGAGCGTCAGCCAGGGCAGCACAAAGAGCCCGAGAAGCCCGGTCAGTTCGAGGGTGGTCGCGTCGCCGAAGGGCGCGGTGCCGCCCCCCAGCGCGCTGTAGAGCACCACGGCGCCCGCGACGAGGCAGCACACCGACACCATCACCAGCAACGCGCGCCTCGACCGACGATTCCAGCGACTGGCCACCGCGACGGCTCCTGAACACATCGAGGACGCGGAGCGGTCGTGGCTCGCGGCCGGAAGAGGGTGGGACGATAGCCGCACCGGTCAACGGTGGGCGACGGCGCGCGACCGACTGTGGACGAGCGGTGGAGACCGGCCAGCGCCGCGCCGGTTCGTGCGGTTGTCCGCGCCCTGTTGGGGCTGTATCGTCCGCGCCCTGTGCCACGGGACGCCGCCAGCGCCATGACGCTCCGAGCCCGCGCAATGGTGCTCGGCGCCGGATTGCTCGCGGCTCCGGGCCTGACCGCCAGGGTCTGCGCGCAGGCCCTGACCCCGGCGCCGCCGGGCCAGCCCGCCCCGGCCGACGAGCGCAGCCCCTACGAGGGGCGCCCGATCCGGGAGATCCGCTTCGTCGGGGTGAATCGCGTCGAGGACGCCTACCTCCGCAACCAGGTCCGCAGCGCCGTGGGGCAGCCCCTGGACTGGCGCACCGTCCGCGAGGACCTGCGCCGGCTGGAACGGCTGGGCGAGTTCAGCGACATCCAGGCCGACCTGCTGGTGGACGACGCGGGGAGCGTCGTGGTCCAGTTCCGCGTGGTCGAGGCGCCGATCGTGCAGGATGTGGTTGTCGTGGGCAACCGCCAGGTGCCCGACGAGGAGATCGCCCAGACGCTCGAGGGCGTCATCAGTCTGTTCCGGGGCATCCCCATCGACGAGTTCCAGATCGGGCGCGCCCAGCGCCTGATCGAGGATCTCTACCGGCGAAAGGGCTACTACCAGGTCCAGGTCACGGTCGATCGCAGCGAGCTGGAGACCAGCGGGATCGTCGCGTTCCGGGTCCGCGAGGGGGAGCGTTTGCGCGTCACCGCCATCCGGTTCGAGGGCAACCGCGCCTTCAACTCCCGCCTGCTGCAGCAGCAGGTGAGCACCCGGACCTCCGGGCTCTTCGACACCGGCGCGCTCGACGACTCGGTGCTGGATCAGGATGTGGTGAAGATCGTCGAGTTCTATCTCGACCGGGGCCACCTTGACGCGCGGGCCTCCCGCCGGGTGCAGCCCAGCCCCAACGGGCGCGAGGCCATCGTCACCTTTCTCATCGACGAAGGCCCCCTCTACACCGTGCGCCGCATCACCGCCCGTCGCGCCCCCGAGTCCCGCGACGACCCCGGCGGCCCGCCCCGCGAGTTCACCGAGGTCCAGCTCCGGGGGGTCATCCCGCTCAAGACCGGGGATCCCTTCGGTCGGGCGCCCCTGCGCCAGGCGGTGGACGCCGCCACCGAGGCCTACCAGAGACTGGGGTACGCCGACGCCCGGGTGAACGCCGTCGAACGGCGCGACCCCGAGTCACCCCAGGTCGATGTCGAGTTCGTCGTCAGCGAAGGGCGCCGGTTCAGGACCGGGATGGTCTACATCCAGGGCAACTCGCTCACGCAGCAGAAGGTGATCCGTCGGGAGGTCACGGTGCGCCCCGACCGCTGGCTCGACGGGCAGGCGGTCCGGGAGACCGAGGAACGCCTCAAGGAGAGCCGGCTGTTCAACCCGGCGCGCACGAAGGTCACCGTGCAGCCGGAGGACCCCGCGCTGCCCGGCTACCGCGATGTGCTCGTCGAGGTGGAAGAGGCCGACACCGGCTCGCTTTCTTTCGGCGCCGCGGTGGACTCCGACGCCGGGCTCACCGGTGCGGTCATCCTCAACCAGCGGAACTTCGACATCGCCGACACCCCCGACTCCTTCGATGAACTCATCCGCGGGCGGGCCTTCCGGGGGGCGGGGCAGAACTTCAATGTCTCCCTCCAGCCCGGCACCGAGTCGTCCAACTACTCGGTCTCGCTCGTCGAGCCGTGGTTCCTTGAATCGCCCTACTCCCTCAGCGGCGTCGCCTTCTTCCGCGACCGCGACTTCGACGACTACGACGAGCAGCGCCTGGGCGGGCGCGTCGGCGCCTCCCGACGCTTCGGCACGCGCTGGGTCGGCTCGGCGTTCGTCCGCGCGGAGCAGATCGACATCTCCGATGTCAGCAGCAGCGCCGCCGTCGATCTGCAGGAAGTGGAGGGAAAGAGCAACCTGACCGCCCTGGGCATCTCCCTCAGCCGCAACACCCTCAACAGCCGCGTGCGCCCGACCCGCGGCACCATCACCGAGCTGGGCGTCGAGCAGTTCGGCGCCCTGGGCGGCGACTACGACTTCACCCGACTCTCCGCCCAGCACCAGGTCTTCGTCCCCCTCGACGAGGATGTCCTGGGGCGCATCACCTTCCTCTCCTGGACCACCCGCATCGGCTACATCCCCCAGGAGGACGAGGCCCCGATCTTCGAACGGTTCTACCTCGGCGGACGCACCTTCCGCGGGTTCGACTTCCGCGGCATCGGCCCTCTGGGGCTCCGCGCCGACGGCACCGAGACCAACGATCATGTCGGGGGCACCTGGCAGTTCTTCACCGGGATCGAGGTCGAGAAGCCCCTGTGGGCCCAGACCCTGGCCGTCGTCGCCTTCCTCGACACCGGCACGCTGACCGACTCCGTCGGGTTCACCGACTACCGCGTCAGCGTGGGCGCCGGCGTCCGCCTGTACCTCCCCCAGCTGGGCCCCGCCCCGCTCGCCTTCGACTTCGGCTTCCCGCTCATCGACCAGGACGGCGACGAGCGCGAAGTCTTCTCCTTCAGCGTCGACCTGCCTTTGCGCTGAGCGCGCCCCTCCAGTCCTGAGGCGCGGGCCTCGTCGGTATCATGGCCCCCGACCGCCTTCGTCCGTCGCCGGACGGGCGCTCACCCATCCGGGACCCCTGTGGAGCATGGACATGACGAAGACTGAATCCCCCCGCGCCGGCCTCGCGTGGCGTGCCTCGGCCCTGGCCGCCGCCCTGCTGCTTGGTGCGGGCGTGTGGCGTCTGGGTGGGGGGGGGACGCAGCCCGCCGCCGCCGAACGACTGGAACTGGCCGCCTCCTGCTGCGTCGCGTCCCTCGACCTGAACAAGGCCCTGGAGAAGCTCGACGAGCGCACCGAGCGCGAGAAGGAACTGCAGGCCTTCGTCACCACGCTGGAAGCGGAGCTGAAGAAGCTCTCCGACCAGGGCAAGCAGGCGGAGGAGGACCTGAAGATCCTGCCCCAGGGCTCGCCCGAGTGGAGGAACAAGCGCGACGAGGCCGTCCGGCTCGCCGCCCGGCTCCAGGCCGAGCGAGAAGCGTCCCAGGCCATCGCGCTCGACCGCCAGAAGCGCCTGCAGGTGGACCTGTTCGCCAAGATCAAGGACGCCGCCGCCCGGTTCGCCGAGCGCGAAGGGTTCATGATCGTGATCGCCGACGACAGTGCGCAGACCATCCCCGACAACGCGAACGACCAGCAGGTCCAGGCGGCCATCCTCGGACGACGCCTCATCTTCGCCAGCCCCGCCACCGACATCTCCGAGGGCGTCGCCCGGATGATGAACACCGAGTTCAAGGGCCGCTGAGCGCCGCGGGCGTGAGCACACCCTCCGACGAACCGGTCCTGTTCCGCGCGGGCGAGCTCGCCCGGCGCCTGGGCGCCGCCCTCCGGGGCGACCCCGGGCTGGGCATCACGCGCGTCGATGCCATCGAGAGCGCCGGCCCCGCCGGGCTCTCCTTCGCGCGCGACGCCGCCCGCCTCGCGCAGTGGCGCGATTCCTCCTGCGGCGCAGCCCTCGTCTCCCAGGTCGTCGCCGACGCCGACCCGCGCCTGCCCGCGCCGCCCCCGGGGCGGGCGCTCATCGTCGTCGCTGACGCCGACCTCGCCATGGCCAGCGTGCTCGAATGGCTCGCGCCGCGCGAGCAGCACGCCCCGGGCGTCCATCCCCGCGCCGTCGTCGATCCCGGCGCCACGATCGACCCCTCCGCGTCCATCGGCCCGGGAGTCGTGGTCGGCCCGCAGTGCGAGGTCGGTGAGCACGCCGTTCTTTGCGCGAGTGTCACCCTCGGGCGGGGCGTGCGCGTCGGCCCGCGCAGTGTGCTGCACCCGGGCGTCGTCGTGCAGGACCGCTGCGTGATCGGCGCCGGGGTCACCCTGCACCCGGGCGTCGTCGTCGGGGCCGACGGCTTCGGATACCGTCCCTCCCCCGATGGACGGGGCCTGCTCAAGGTTCCCCACATCGGACGCGTCGTCATTGAGGACGGGGTCGAGATCGGCGCCAACGCGACCATCGATCGCGCCAAGTTCGGCGACACCCTCATCGGCGCCGGCACAAAGATCGACAATCTCGTCCAGATCGGCCACAACTGTCGCGTCGGGCGTTCCTGCATCATCTGCGGCTGCGCGGCCCTGGCCGGCTCGGTCACGCTCGGCGACGGCGTCGTCATCGCGGGCGGGGTCGGCATCGCCGACAACCGAACGATCGGCGCCGGCGCCCGGATCGGCGCCCGCTCGGGTGTCATGGACGACATCCCCGCCGGCGAGTCCTGGGTCGGCTACCCCGCCCGCCCGGCCCGCCACACGATGCGCCTCGTCGCCGCCCTGGAGCAACTGCCGGACCTGCTGTCGAGATTCAAGCGCATGAAAGACCCCGGCCAGGGCTAAGAGCCCCTCACAGAATCACTCCGGGAGGGTCGGAAGAGACGGGCGGGCCGCCCGTCCCACCGGGGAGGCGAGGCCATTCCGCGAGGGACCCTAAGGGCCACTCACAGAATGACTCGGAGAAGGGCGGAGCGACAGGCGGGACGCCTGTCCCACCAGAGGGGGTAGGTCATTCTGTGAGGAACCCTGAGCGCCCAGCGCTCGGCGCGGGGGATGTAGGCGGATGGCCCGCTACAATCTCTCCGGAAATGCCGATCCGCACGCTGAACGACGAGCCCCAGCACACGCTGGCCGCCCCGGCCACGGTGACCGGGCGGGGGCTCTTCTCCGGCGGCCCCGCGACACTCACGCTCCGCCCCGAGGCCCCCGGCCGAGGCATCCGCTTCCGGCGCACCGACCTGCCCGCCCAGCCCGACATCCCCGCCCTCATCGACCGGCTGACCCACCGTCCGCGGCGCACCGCGCTCCAGGAGGGCGACGCCAGCGTCGAGACCGTCGAGCATGTCCTTTCCGCGCTCGCGGGGCTGGGCGTCGACAACGCCCTGATCGAACTCGACGCGCCCGAAGTCCCCGCGGGCGACGGCTCCGCCCAGCCCTTCACCGACGCCATCCAGCGCGCCGGCGTGCAGGAGCAGGACGCCCCCCGCTCCGCTTTCATCGTCGACGAGCCCATCATGCTCCGCGAGGGCGACGCCATGATCTCCGCCCTCCCCTCAGAGGCCGCCGGCACCGAGATCCTGTACGCGCTCGACTTCGGCCCCCGCTCGCCCATCCCGCGCCAGGTCCACTCCTTCACGGTCGCGCCCACCGCCTACCTCGAACAGATCGCCCCCGCCCGCACCTTTTCCACTCGCGAAGAGGCGGAGGCCCTCTGGCAGCGGGGGATGTTCAAGCACCTCTCGCCCCGCGAGATGCTCGTCGTGGGGGACGCCGGACCCATCGACAACGCCTACCGCTTCGAGGGCGAGCCCGTCCGCCACAAGGTGCTGGACCTTTTGGGCGACCTCTCGCTCGTCGGGGTTCCCGTGCGTGGCCGGATCGTCGCGGTCCGCTCCGGCCACGCCCTGAACCATCGCCTCGCCCGGGAGGTCTTCTCCCTCATCCACCCCGACGGGCTCCCGCCCGCCCCAGCCGCCCCCGCGATGGACATCCGGGCCATCATGCGGATGCTCCCGCACCGCTACCCCATGATCCTGGTCGATCGGGTGCTGGAGATGGACGCCGACCGACGGGCGGTTGGAGTGAAGAATGTCTCCATCAACGAGCCGTTTTTCCAGGGACACTACCCCACCACGCCGATCATGCCCGGGGTGCTCATCATCGAGGCCATGAGCCAGCTCGCCGGGCTCATGCTCAGCCGGAAACTCGAAAGGACGGGCAAGATCGCGGTGCTGCTGACCCTCGACGAGGTGAAACTCCGTCGCCCCGTCGTCCCCGGCGACCAGCTCGTGATGGAGGCGGAGTCCCTCCGCTCGACGACCCGGATGGGGGATGTCCAGTGCCGCGCGTTCGTCGCCGGCGAACTCGCGGCCGAGGCCCGCATCAAGTTCATGATGGTCGACGCGGAGCAGCAGCGATGACAACCGTTCACCCCACCGCGATCGTCCACCCCCGCGCCGAACTCCACGAGTCCGCCGTCGTCGGCCCCTACTCCGTCATCGGCGCCGGCGTCCGCGTCGGCGCCCGCACCGTCCTGCACAACCATGTCACGGTGCAAGGCCCGACCACGCTGGGCGAGGACAACATCGTCTACCCCTACGCCGTCCTCGGCGCCGAGCCCCAGGACCTGAAGTTCAAGGGCCACGACACCTGCCTCGAAATCGGCAGCCGCAACCGCATCCGCGAGCACGCGACAGTCCACCGCGGCACCGAGCTCGGCGGGGGCAAGACCGTCATCGGCTCGGACACGCTCATCATGGTCGGCGTCCACATCGCCCACGACTGCGTGATCGAGGACCAGGTCGTCATCGCCAACGCCACCATGCTCGGCGGGCACTGCCTCGTCGAGTTCGGCGCCGGCCTCGGGGGCGGCGCCGGGGTTCACCACTTCACGACCATCGGCACCCTTTCCTTCGTCGGGGGCATGGCCCGCGTCAACCGCGATGTCCCGCCCTACCTCGTCGTCGAGGGCTCCCCCGCCGAGCCGCGCAAGATCAACACCACCGCCCTCCTCCGACGCGGCTGGTCCCCCGAACAGGTCGAACGCCTCCGCGCCGCCTACAAGGCCCTCTTCCGCGACCACGACACCCCTGTCGCCCTCGCCATGGAAGCCCTCCGCGCCCGCCACGCCGACTGCGCGCCGTTGATGCGCCTGTGCGACTTCCTCGAACGCACCCAGGACGGCATCCACGGGCGCCATCTGGAGTCCCTCCGCGACGCGGATTCGAAGCAGTCGCGGGAAGGTTGAGCTTCCCCTCGTCCCTTGACGCCGTGTTCAAGGAACGCCAGGCGTGCGGCGGACGACATCCGCTCCCCCTTCCCCCTAGGAGGGGGTCGGGGGACCGGGGGCGAGGGACACCCCAATCCCCCCAAGTTCGGATGTCTTGATGCCCTGTTGCCTTGGTGCCTTGGTGCCTTGATGCCTTGATGCCTTGGTGCCTTGGTGCCTTGGTGCCTTGGTGCCTTGATGCCTTGATGCCTTGGTGGCTTGGTGCCTCGATGCCTCGATGCCTCGATGCCTTGGTGCCTTCTCCTCTCTCCCCCTCCCTACACTCCCGCCCCATGCCCCTCATCGCGGCCCTCGCCGTCCAACACGCCTTCGGCAACTCCATCATCCTCGACGGATGCTCCCTCTCCGTCGAGCAGGGCGATCGCGTCGGCATCGTCGGACGCAACGGCACCGGCAAAACCACCCTCCTCCGAGTCCTCGCCGGGCGCATGAAGCCCGATTCCGGCGACCTCTCCAGCGCCCGCGGCGTGCGCGTCGGCTACCTCACCCAGGACCCCGACCTCGACCCGGACGAGACCCTCCGCGGCGCCGCCGAGGGGGCCTTTGCGGAACTCCACCGGCTCCACCAGGAACTCGACGCCCTCTTCCACCAGATGGAGACGGCCAAGGGTGACGAGCTGGACAAACTGATGAAGCAGCAGGAGCGCCTGGAGAAGCGCATGGAGGCCGCCGGGGGCTACGCGGTCGATCACAAGATCGACCAGGTGCTCCACGGGCTGGGCTTCCGCGACCACCAGTTCGGCGTGAAGGTGCGCGGGCTCTCGGGCGGCCAGAAGGGGCGCCTGGCGCTGGCGCGCCTGCTGCTGGAAGAGCCGGAGGTGCTCCTGCTCGACGAGCCGACCAACCACCTCGACCTCGACGGGCGCCTGTGGCTGGAGGCGTACCTGAAGGACACCTTCCGCGGCGCCGTGGTCATGATCTCGCACGACCGCTACCTGCTCGACCATGTCGTCACCCGCATCGCCGAGGTCGAGGACGGGCGCCTGATTGACTACCCCGGGAACTACGAGGCCTTCCGCGAGATCCGCGCCGACCGGCGTCTCACGCAGCAGCGCGCCTTCGAGCGCCAGCAGAACCACTTCCGCAAGGAGGAGGAGTACATCCGGCGCTTCAAGGCCGGCCAGCGCGCCAAGCAGGCCCAGGGCCGGCTGTCGCGGCTCACGACCGCCAAGAGCCGCGCGCTCGAGCGGCCCATGGAGATGGGCAACTTCTCCATGAACCTCAAGCCGGCCGAACGCTCCGGCGACATGGTCGCCCAGACCCGCGCCCTGTCCAAGCGCTACCGCTCCGAGGACGGGACCGACAAGGTCCTGTTCCACAACCTCGACCTCGACATCCAGCGGGGCGAGCGCTGGGCCATCATCGGCCCCAACGGCGCGGGCAAGAGCACGCTGGTCAACTGCCTGCTGGGCAACACGCCCGTGGACGCGGGCGTCGCGCGCCTGGGCTCCAACCTCCGCATCGGCTACTACCGCCAGAGCCACGAGCATGTGGACCCCGACATCCCCGTGTGGCGGTACCTCCAGAAGGTCATCCAGAAGGAGAACCCCGGCGCGCAGGCCAGCGAGCAGGCGGCCCGCAACCTCGCCGGCGCCTTCCTCTTTTCGGGCGACGACCAGCAACGCGAGATGGGCGTTCTTTCCGGCGGGGAGCGCAGCCGCGCCGTGCTCGCGGGGCTGCTCGCCTCCGCCAAGAACCTGCTCATCCTCGACGAGCCGACCAACCACCTGGACATCCCCTCCGCCGAGCGCCTCGAAGCGGCCCTCTCGCTGGGCGACGAGGAGTCGGTCAGGTCCGGCGGGTTCGACGGGACCCTGATCCTCATCTCCCACGACCGCGCCTTCATCGACGCCACCTGCGACCACCTGCTGATCCTCGACGGCAAGGGCGGGGCCGAGGTGTTCGTCGGCAACTACACCGACTGGCACGAGAAGGCCACGCAGCGCCAGGCCCAGGCCGTCGAACGGCACCAGGACCAGAAGCGCCAGCGCGAGCAGGAGGAGAAGAAGAAGCGGGCCGCGGAGGAGGAGCGCAAGCGCGCCGAGCAGGCCGCCAGGCCCGGCGCCGGCCCGCTCTCGAAGCTCAAGACCGAGCAGCTGGAGAAGAAGATCGAGACGATCGAGTCCCGCATCCGCGCCATCGACGCGTCGCTCGCCGACGCCGAGGTGTGGAAGAACCCCGCCAGGTGCCACGCGCTGGGCGAGGAGCGGTCGTCGCTGGTCGCCGAGCTCGAGCCACTGGAGTTCGAGTGGACGCGCCGGGCCGAGAACGCCTGAACCCTCCGCGGTCACGCGGGCAGAAGGCGTCCCACGGTGCGCGGGCGGAACGGGAACGCCGCCGCCACGGCGCGGAGGTCGTCCAGCGTCACCGCGTTGATCCGCGCGAGTTCCTCTTCGAGCGTGCGGTGCTCGCCGTGGTAGACCCACTGGCGCCCCAGGCGCTGCATGCGCCCGGCGGGGCGCTCGCCCGCCAGCGTCACGCCCGTGGCGGACTTGTTCCGCAGGCGCTCCAGGTCGTCCTCGGTCAGCGAGCCGACCAGCCGGTCGATCTCGCGCTCGACGCCGGCCCAGATGTCGCCCGCGCGCTCGGGATCGCCCGAGGCGTAGACATAGAAGTCGCCGCACCCGTCGTGCCCGTCGTAGACCGCCTGCGCCTCCTCCGCCAGCCCGGGCTCGATGAGCGCCCAGTGCAGTCGAGAGTTCCCCGGGTCGCCCAGCACCTTCGCCAGCATCATGGCGGCGTAGCGGCGCTCGTCCTGCGCCGCCGGCCCGGGTGAGACCGCGAGCAGGTACGCCCGCGTCACCTTCTCGTCCTTCACCGTGAACGAGTGCTCGCGGGGCGCGGGCTGCCCGGGCGCGCGGACGGCGCCGGTCCGGCGCCACCCGCCGCACAGCGCGTCGATCTGCGCGACCACCGCGTCAAAGTCGACCCGCCCCGCGAGCGCAACGACCGTGTTGTCGGCGGAGTAGCGGTGCTCGAAGTACTCCCGCATCTGATCGCGCGCCAGCGCCGTGATGGTCTCCTCCGTGCCCAGCACGCGGAACCCCAGCGGGTGGCGCCCGTAGTAGGCCTCCATCGACTTCTCGTACAGCACCCAGAACGGGTTGTCCTTGCACATCGCGATCTCTTCGAGGATCACGCCCTTCTCGGTGTCGAAGTCCTCCTGGCGCAGCGCCGGTCGGAGGATGTCGGCGAGGATGTCGACCGCGCGGGGCAGGAACTCGGGGAGCACGCCGGCATAGAAGGCGGTCATCTCTGTGGTGGTGAAGGCGTTGTGGCTGGCGCCGAGCTCGTCGAACTCGCGGTTGACATCCTCGGCGGAGCGCCGCGCGGTGCCCTTGAACATCATGTGCTCGAGGAAGTGCGAGACGCCCATGACGGGCGCCTCCTCGTCGCGGGCGCCGGCCTTGACGAAGAACCCGCACGCCGCGCTGTGCGCGTGGGGCTCGACCTCGCCGATGACGGTCAGCCCGTTGGCGAGCGTGGCGTGCTTGAAGGTGGGGGGCATGGCGAGAAGTGTAACAATTGTGATCCGGCGCCGGAATCGCATTGACAAGTTCCGTCCCCGACCGGACCATATCGGGCGTGAAGCCACGATGGTTGAAGTTCGGGCTGCTCGTCTTCGGCGTTGGTGGCGCAACTGCACTTGTTGCGTCGCTCGGCTCCCCGGCACACACTCGTTCTTCGGTGAGTGTCTCTGCGCCGCTCGCGCGCGTCCCGGACTCAACTACCCCGGTATCCGCCCACTCTTTGACGCCCGAGACTTTGGTCGCGATGAGCGATGCGCAGCTCGCTCGGGTTGACCCGCTGATCGTGAACCTCACGATCGCGAAGGGCCTCGTGGGCCTCGAGTCGCTGGATGTCGATCGCTACCGACGATTCGTCGATGATTTGGCGAACCGCATTCGGGCCGGCTTGTCAGCTTCCGAGCCGTCGGAGATGACCTCGGAGCTCTATCTCAAGGATCCCGATCTTTGGCGCGTCGGCTCCATGGCCGTGGCGCTCGCCGGGCCCTCCATCGGGATCGATTACTCGGATGCTCCGCTGACCACACCCGATCCCAAGCTCCTCTTCGTCCACGGCGTGATCGATACGCGACGCGGAACCTGCTCGAGCATGCCCGTGCTCTACCTCGCGATCGCTCACCGCCTGGGTTGGCCCCTGAAGGCGGTCGTCGCCGGTGATCACTTCTGGTGCCGGTGGGACGACGGGGTGCCAGGGGGCAAGCGGTTCAACATCGAGGCGACCAGCGCTGCGTCCGATGGCACGACCGGTTCGTTCAGCAGTGCTCCAGATGCCGAGTACCGCGAACGGCTCGGCGTGCAGCCGGTCGCCAAACGGGTCGGCTCGGACCTTGCTTCCCTGACGCCACGCCAGACGCTCGGGGTGTACCTGCAGACCCGAGCCGCGTGCTGGTCATCCCGCGGTGATTGGGAGCGGGCGGAGCACGACCTCCTGCTCGCGCGGGTCTGTTTCCCCGAGAACCGCGACATATTCGCCTTCCTCGTGCAGGTCATGCACGAGCGGGCAGGCCTGATCTTCACGGAGTCCGAACGCTGGAATCTCGCGCCGCGTTTGCCCTTGGGGCAACCGCGGGCACCGGCGACCCGTAAATCACCGGGAGATCCCCTTGAGCATCTCCGCCGGGTTCAAGAGTTCAACGAGAGCACCCGCCGCCGCCAATTCGGCGGACCCTGACGGAGCACGAGCCATGAGAACGACAGTCTTGACCTCGGTCCTCTTCGCGCTGCTCGGGCTGCTTCCCGCCAGGGCCGAAGCGCGGTACTTCGACCCGACCCTGGGCCGGTTCGTGACCCGCGATGTCATCGGCGTGTGGGGGGACCGCGCCAACCACGGCAGCGCCGTCGCATTCGTCGGCAGCAGGCCGGGGAAGTTCTTGGATCCATTCGGGCTGTCGCCGTACAGATTCGATTACACTCCTGCGGGGTTGACGCCCGCCGAGGAGGCGTTGTGGAAGGAGAGCGGGTACTTTGATCGGCTCGCACTCCGTCGCTCAGTCAAGCATGCATTCGACGCAGCCGAGCGGTACGGCGGCCCTCAGGAAGACAGCCCCGCGGACGCTGTCCGACACTGCGTCCTCTCATGTGAGTTGTCTGGACCGAACAAGCACGCCAGAGACAGAGCGAAGAACTGGGGCGACGCTCACGAGACTCGTCCATGGGATCCAACAAGGGGGCCGTTGTGGCTGCATGATCAGGCACGAGAGATGGATTTGCACAACAATGAGTGCGGCCGCGATCTGAACCGAGAACTCTACGAAGAGCGCGAACGGAGATATCAAGAGTACTACCGGAAGCATCGTCAGGCACCGCCGGACCATCACGATGAGATCGATTGCGAGGGGGCCTGCCTCAAGGCACTCGAGGATGGGAGACTACGCCCTGGAATCACTAAGCCCAGCCCCCAGGATCCGGTGAACTGAAGAAGTTCGCGACGCTAACGGCATGAACAGTAGACGCAGAATTGTGGCTATCGTTGCGGCGCTCGCGTTGATCCTGCTCAGTCTTCCTGCGCTTGCGTACCGCGGGCTGGGGGTCGGCACCGTAGGGCGGATGCTCCGCGCTGCGGCGTCGTGCGGCTCGCACGGACGACTCATGGAAATGGTGCACGCTCGTGCAACCGAGTCGTTCGATCTGCCGCTGGCGCCGGGAGAGTCAGCGATCATCGCTGGGCCTTATATGCTGACCGATCGGTGGCTGCGAGAGAACACATTGTTGCCGTACTTCGTTCGGATGGACCTTGTGCGCATGAATAGTGTGGAGGAATCGGGCGTGTTCGTGACGGTCCGGGGACGAGCGCTTCGATGTGTCGTGCGTCTCGATCGCCTGCTCGACACGCGGAATCAACTGAGGATGCTCAGGCCGGGCGAGCCGATGGCGATGCAATATGGTCAGACAGACGGATCTGCTCATCTCGTCGCGCATTGATTCTGGCTCGGTCCTGCGTAGCGCTAGTGGCTCGGCTCGCGTGAGAGCAACATATTCTCGGATCGCCACCGCCCACCGCTCACGGGCACGCGCCCTGCCATTTTGAGAGCGTCAGCGTCACATCGTCGACCTCCCCGGCCCCAGCGCCGTCGCTGTCGCGGTCGAAGATCATCACGACGCCGAAGCCGCGGGCGGTGCCGTCGGCGTCGTTGAGCCCGCCGAGGGCGGTGACATCGGAGAGCGCCCGCTCGCCGGGGATGGTTGGGCAGGCGACACGGCGGAACAGCCGTCTGTTCTGTCCGGCGCTGTTCGCGATGTAAAGATCCATCCACCCATCGCGGTCGTCGTCGATGACGCCGATCGACCCGCGGACATTGCCGACGGTGATGGCGCCGGAGGCGGCGAGGCCAACGAACGCGACGCCATCGACAACAGTCTGCGCCGTGACAACGCCCGAGCAGGCCAAGGTGAGCATCAGGGCGGACGACGGGCGGGTCTTCATGGCGGTCCTGCGGAGGAGATACTTGTCGGGCAGAGCGAGCGCGTCATCAGGACGCGCGAGGGCCCGCGGGCGTTACGCGGACCGGTGGCCTCGCTGGCCTATTCCGGGAGGGGGTCCAACAAACCCAGCAGCGCGGCACAAACGGCGCCGAAGCTCGACCCGGGGTCGATCCGCTCCATCATGTCGGCCAGCGCGCGGGCGTGAGCGGCGGCATCGACGCCGTGGGAAAGGTAGTACCGATGCAGCGCTAGGCAGTCGTCGGCTCGGTCGGAGGCGCTGGCTTCGAGGAGTACTGCGAAGGCGAAGTTCGGGTTGAGTGCGGGGTGCTCGGTATCGGCGGTGCGGGCGATCTCCAGCGCACGGACCGCCGGCGCCGCGCCCTGCTCCCGGAAGATTCGCCGGATCTGTCGGGGAGTGGGGATCGCGCCGCCGTTGGGGTTCCACGGGTCCGCCGCGCTTGCGCCCGCGGGCACGATCTCCGTTCGGCGCCCGGTGCCGTCCGGCGGATTGGAGGACTCAGCACGGAGCGCTGAGACCGCTGCCTGGTCATCGAGGAGCGCGCCTCGAAAGAAGGAGAGCACCGCGGAGTTCACGGCACCGTACTGGCGGGCCAGCCGACTGCTCTCAGGATCGCCGTTCACAACGCGGCGCATGAGTCCTTGAGCGATGAAGTCGTTGTGGCGCAGGCCGGGAAGGGTCACATAGGTGCGGGCGGCGTGGCTCATCGAATCCGCGAGGTCGAACACCGCGTAGGGTGCGGCGACCATCAAGACCCTCTGCTTGATGTGTTCCAGGCCGTCCTTGACTGAGATCCTAAGCATGTCCCAGCGCGGGTCCGCGAGCGTGTGATAGTCCTGGGTCGTGTCGAGGGACACGACGGCGTCGATCGCCGTCCCCGGGCGGGCGCAGAATGCCAGCGCCCCTTGAGCTCCGAAACTGTGCCCGCCCAGGCCGATCCTCGACCAGTTCACGAACGCCAGCGTTGCGGCGTGTCGGATCAGGAACTCGATGTCACCGACCGAACCACCGAACGCATCCACATTGAAGTCCACGCCGTCCGCGCTCATGAAGGCGCTGCCCATGACCACGAAGCCGTGGCTCGCGAGGAGTTCGCACAGCGCCGCGTTGTCCTCGAACGACGAGCCGGCCCCTCCGTGGTAGATCACCAGCGGGAACGGCCCGGTCGACGGGGTGGCGTCCCGCACCGCCAGCGTAGGCAGCGCCAGGGCCCGCGAGAGGTGCTCCTCCAAGAGCGGGTCCTTCCGCGGATCCTTCTTCGCAAGTTCACCGCTCAGTACTCTCCGCTCGTAGGCCACCAGAGCGTCGGTCAGGGGTCTGAGCGACGGCTCATCCGCGCCGATCGACAGGTAGTCTCCGTGCTGCATCGGGGTGGCGCTGGGGCGGGCCTCCGCCGGGTACCACATGTTCACCAGCACAGGGCGCGGCGACTTGGTGTCGCCGTACAGTCGCACACCGTCGATCTCGCAGCGGTAAGTCCGGGATCGATCGAGCAGCCAGCGGCTCGCGAAGCCGACGGGGCGCGGACCCGGAGCGATCGCCTCGCGCCACCAGGGCGCGTCGGCTCGCGCGCGAGGAACGATAGAAAGCAACGCAGATACCAGAGCGACAAGCAACCGCGACATGGGTCCGGGCATGAAACGAGCTCCTCGGAGGGCACTTGTACTCAGGGAGCACGCGCGGGTCAACCGACCGCTGAATAGCGGTTCACAACCTCGCGAAGAGCGTGCGCCGCGGCGCCCGGATCGGCGGCGCCGCACACGGCGCTGCTCACCGCGACGCCCCGCGCGCCGGCGGCAACGACCGGCTCGATGTTCTCGATCGTGATGCCGCCGATCGCCAGGTGCGGGGGCAGCGGGGGGTCGTGGGCGACATACTCCGCGATCAGCATGGGGCCGGCGATGACGGGCTTGGACTTCGTCGTCGAGGGGAACATCGGGCCCACGCCGCAGGAGTCGGCGCCGTCGCGCAGCGCGTGCTCGGCCTCCTTGATGTTCGATGTGCTGACCCCGATGAGCAGCTCGAACCCCGTGATCTTCCGAGCGTCGGGCAGGGCCATGTCGTGCTGCCCGAGGTGCACGCCGTGCGCCCCGGCGGCGACCGCGATGTCGGGCCGGTCGTTCACGACGACGCTCGCGCCCAGCGGCGCGACATCCGCGACGAGGCGCTTCGCGCGGGCGACGAGCTCGCGCCCGTGCATCTCCGGCTCGCGGAGCTGGATGCAGTCGGCCCCGCCCACCGCGGCTCCGTGCGCGACCTCCAGCCACGAGCGGTGCGCGCACAGCCGCTCGGTGACCAGCACGCACAGGCGCCACTGCACGCCCCGCCCGGCGCCCATCGCCAGCAGCAGTCGTCGCTCGACCGCGTAGGCGCGGTACCGGGCCTGCTCGATCCGCTGCGCGAACTGCTCCGGCGCGACGCCCCCCGTCAGCACCGGGAGCGCCTTGGCGTACTCCTCGATCGAGCGCAGCGCCTCGGTCAGGCGCTTCCCCGCGGCGAGCACAACATCCCGCGCGCCGGCGCGGGTGTACTCGCCCTGCGTGCGGATGCCCGTGCCGACATCGTGGGGCGTGTCGCGGTGCGCAAGCCCGACGCCCTCGCCCCCGGGCATCGAAGCAAGGGTCTGCGCCAGCTCGTGACGGATGGCCTTGAGCGTCTCAGAGAGCGCACGGGAGCCGATGAGGAACCGGGCGGCGTCCTCGAGCACGCGCAGGGCCTCGCGGGCGCGGTTGGCGTTGGCGTCGATGATCCGCGCGGCGTGGTTCATGGGGGGAGAGTTCACCGCTGAGACGCCGAGAGCGCAGAGGAAGGCGGGGAGGGGGTTAGGAATTCGGAGAGGATGCGGCGTTTCACGCCCTCGTGGAGCACCTTGGTGTTGAAGTTGATGAGGAGGCCGATGCCGCGTTCGGCGAGTCGCATGTAGGTCAGGAGTTGCGCCTCGTGAATCGGGTGCGTGGACTCGACGGACTTGACCTCGACGATGACCGTGTCGGCGACGAGCAGGTCGATACGCAGCCCTGCATCGAGTCGTTCGCCCTTGTAGATCACGGGCAGAGCGACCTGACGGACGGTCCTCATTCCTCGATCCCCGAGCTCCTTGGCGAGACACACCTCGTACACCGATTCGAGCAGGCCCGGACCCAGGTGCCGATGGACCTCGATCGCTGCGCCGATGACTTCTCGCGTGAGTCGGTCCTTTTCCGGAGTCGGCTCCCCACCCATCTTGGCATTCCTCTGCGTTCTCGGCGTCTCGGCGGTGAACTGCTTCAACTTCTGACCGCGACCCTCGCACCCGCGGCCGCCTTCAGTCCCCGCTCGACATCCGCGATCAGGTCCTGCACATCCTCGATGCCCACCGACAGGCGGATCATCGTGTCGCTGATGCCCAGCGTCTCGCGCATCGCGGGGGGGACGGAGGCGTGGGTCATGATGGCCGGGTGCTCGATGAGCGACTCGACCCCGCCCAGGGACTCCGCGAGCGCGAAGAGGCGCACCGCTTCGAGGAACCGGCGGGCCTCGCCCAGCCCGCCCTTGAGGTAGACGGTGATCATCCCGCCCGCGCCGTTCATCTGGCGCTGGTACAGCGCGTGCTGGGGGTGGCTGGGCAGCGCGGGGAAGACGACGCGCTCGACCAGGCCGCTCTGTTCGAGGTGGCGCGCGACCGCCAGCCCGTTCTCGTGGTGGCGCTGCATGCGCACCGCGAGGGTCTTGACGCCCCGCAGCACGAGGTAGGAATCGAACGGCCCCATCACGCTCCCGATCGCGTTCTGGAGGAACCGCAAGGTCTGCGCGTGCTTCAGGTCGCGCGCGACCAGCACGCCCCCGACCGCGTCGGAGTGCCCGTTGAGGTACTTGGTCGTCGAGTGCATCACGATGTCGAAGCCGTGCTCGAAGGGGCGCTGGAAGATGGGCGAGGCGAAGGTGTTGTCGCACACGAGGATCGCGCCCGGGCACTGGGCGCGGGCCGTCCGCGCGATGAGCGCCAGGTCCGCCAGTTTCAGCGTGGGGTTCGTGGGCGTCTCGACCCAGACCATCTTGGTGTCCGGGGTGAGGGCGCCGCGGATCGTCGCGTCGTCGGTGAGGTCGGCGTAGTGGACCTTCAGGTTCATCGAGCGGGCGCGGACGCGGGAGAAGAGGCGGTTGGTCCCGCCGTAGAGGTCGTCCATGGCGACGAGGCGGCTGCCCGAGTCGAGCATCTCGAGGCAGGTGCCAATGGCGGCGAGCCCGGAGGCGAACGCGAACCCGCCGCCGGAGGGGTCCTGGTCCTCGGTGATGGGCGAGCCCTCCAGGGCCGCGATCATCCGTTCGAGCGCGTAGCGCGTGGGGTTGTGGGACCGCGAGTACTCGAAGCCCTTGTGGACGCCCGGCGACTCCTGCGCGTAGGTGCTCGACAGCGAGATGGGCGGCATGACGGCGCCGGTGGTGGGGTCGGGGTGCTGGCCCGCGTGCACCGCCTTGGTCGCCGGCTTCATGGGGAACGCATCGTGCATGTCGGTCGCCTCCGCGCTTTCCGGGGGTGGTCCCGCGCCCGCCTAGGCGTTGGGCAGCTGGCGGCGCAGGTAGTTGATCATGTCGATCTTGGTGATCAGCCCGTGGTAGGTCCCGTCGGCCCCGACGACGATCGCCACGCGGTCGGCGCGGAAGACGGGCGTCAGGGACTCGATGGGCGCCTCGGGGCGGACCGTCTCCAGGCGCCGGGTCATGTACTCGCTGACCGGGCGGTCGAAGGCGGCCCGGTCGTGCATGACCGCCAGCAGGATGTCGCTCTCGTCGATGATGCCGACGACGCGGTCGCGCGGGTCCATCACGACCATCTGTGATACGCCGTACATCTGCATGCGCTTGATGGCCTGGCTGACGGGGTCGTCCTCGCCCAGGGTGTAGTCCTCCTGGAGGGAGTGGCGCCGGGCGATGAGGTCGGCGAGGTTGTTCTGGTGGTCGCGCTTGATGAAGCCGTTGTCGATCATCCAGAAGTCGTTGAAGAACTTGGAGAGGTATTTGGCGCCGTTGTCGCAGATGAGCGTGGCGACGCGCAGCGGCTGGGCCTGTCGCCGGCACCAGGTGAGCGAGGCGGAGACCAGGCACCCGGTGCTGGACCCGGCCAGCACGCCCTCGAGCCGGAGCAGGTCGCGGGCCGCGTTGAAGGCCTCGCCGTCGGTGACCGGGATGGCCTCGTTCACGAGCTCGAGGTCGCAGATGTCGGGCACGAAGTCCTCGCCCATGCCCTCGACGAGCCACGACCTGGGCTCGACGCGTCTGCCCTCGTTGACCAGCGGGTGCAGGATCGACCCCGCGGGGTCCGCGAGCACGATCTTCACCTGCGGGTTCTTCTCGCGCAGGAAGCGCCCGATGCCGCTGAGCGTGCCCCCGGACCCGACCCCCAGCACCACCGCGTCGACGCGTCCTTCCATCTGCTCCCAGATCTCGGGGCCGGTGGACTCGTAGTGCGCGCGGGTGTTGTCCTCGTTGGAGAACTGGTTGATGTACACGCTGTTGGGCGTGCGCTGCGCGAGCCGGGCCGCGACTTCCTGGTAGTACTCGGGGTGGCCCTTCTGCACATCGGAGCGCGCCAGCACGACGTCGGCGCCCATCGCGCGGAGGTGCTGGATCTTCTCCTGGCTCATCTTGTCGGGCACGACGACCTTCAGCCCGTACCCGCGCTGCCCCGCCACGAGCGCGAGCCCCAGCCCGGTGTTGCCCGCGGTGGCCTCGATGATGGTGGGCTTGGGGTTGCCCTTGGGGTTGAGGCGTCCGCTGCGCTCGGCGCCCTCGATCATCGACAGCCCGATGCGGTCCTTGATCGATCCTGCCGGGTTCATCAACTCCAGCTTGGCGAACAGGCGGCACTTCCCCGGATCCATCCGCGAAAGCTCCAGCATCGGGGTCCGCCCGATCATGTTCAGCACATTGGCGTACACCGGGGCCGGCATCTTGCTGCGCTCCATCGCCGCCCGGTTCGGGAGGTCGCGCCGGCCCCTCGTCGGGTCCGGGTCCGTCGACATCGGCGTCGGGCTCCTGCTCATCCACTGCAAGATACGCACTCCGACCCTTCGCACCGCGCCACGGGCGCGGCTTGGCTCGAATCCTGAGCCGTATGGGATGCGAGGGCAATATTCACTCAACCATTCGGTTGACTATATCTTGGGCGCCGGGTATCCTCAACTTGATGGTTGAGCATTGCGAACCCTCCCTGAACCAGGCCTTCGCGGCTTTGGCCGACCCGACCCGTCGCTGGCTTGTCGCCCGGCTGCGCAGCAGGGGCGAGTCCACCGTGACCGCTCTGGCGGGGCCGCTCCCGATGTCCCTGCAGGCCGTCAGCAAGCATCTCGTGGTGCTGGAGCGCGCCGGGCTCGTGCGCCGCCGGCGGGCGGGGCGGGAGCACCGCGTCGCGCTCGAGGGGCGAGCGCTGAAGGCGGTGGCAGAGTGGGTGAACGAGTACCAGCGCTTCTGGGAGGACCGCCTGGACGCCCTCGCGGCCCATATGGAGCGTCAAGCCCTCGAAATCGAGCGCACCGATCCGAAGGAGCACCAACAATGAGCACCGCAGCCGAGCACGAAGTCGTCGTCGAGCGAATGATCAAGGCCTCACCGCAGCGAATCTTTCGAGCCCTGACCGACGCCGGGGAGCTCGAAAAGTGGTTCTTCAGTGAGTGCCGAACCGACCCGCGTGCCGGCGGGGACTACCGCTTCAAGTGGCGCTCGCCGGACGAACCGGATCGTGACCACGACCGCTTCGGTTCATACCTCGAGTTCATCCCCGACGAACGGCTCGTGTTCGAATGGCTCGGCGAACCGACCGGGCGCTTCGCGCTGCCGAAGGGGATGCGCTCCATCGTGACGATCACGCTGGCCAAGCGGGCCGAGGGCACGCTTCTCCGCCTTGTTCACACTGGCTGGCCCGACACCCAGCAGAGCGCGGCTCTCCGCGACAGCCACGCCAGCGGCTGGACCTTCTACATGGGCAACCTCGACCGGTTCCTCAACGGCGCCGAGGACCTGCGGGCGGCGCACCACGCGCAGCAGATCGGGAGTCGCTGAACGCCCCGCCCAGCATGACCTCCCCTCCTGCCCCCCGGGGGGTGGTGGGGCGGGCGGCCCGCCAGTCTCTCCTGTCCCTCGCCGAGTCATTCTGTGTGCGGGTCTAGAGCGACTGTGCTCAAGTTGTAGCGGGATCGTCGCTCGCCCCGCGCAGGAAAGGCGTCCGCCCCGCGCAGGAAAGGCGTCCGAACCCTCGCCGACGACCCAGAGCGCAACTCTTCTGATCCCGGAGTCTTGGCTCCCAAGGCGGGCGATTCACTCGCCCGCCGCGCTACCACTGCTTAACTCGTCTGCACGCTACGCGTGCAGACGAAGTGCTCTACTCCAGCGCCGCCGCGCCCGAGATGATCTCCGTCAGCTCAGTCGTGATCTGCGACTGCCGCGCCCGGTTGTACTTCCGCTGCAGCGCCTTGCCCATCTTCCCGGCGTTGTCCGTCGCCGCCTTCATCGCGATCATCCGCGACACATGCTCCGACACCACCGAGTCCGTGAACGCCTGGAACAGCGACGCCTTCACCGTCTGCGGCAGCAGATCCTTCAGCAACTCCGCCGGGGGCGGCGAGAACTCGTACTCCACCGCAGGCCCCTTGGGCCCGGCGTCCGTCGCCTTGGCCGGCGGCTTCAGGGGCAGCAACTGCATCACCTCCGGCTTCTGACGCGACGCGGAGATGTACCGCATGTACGCCACCCGCACGGCGCTGATCTGCCCGGTCACAAAGCGGTCCATGTACGACTCGGCCAGCTGCTCGACATCCTCGTAACGCGGCTTGTCCCCGAACTGCGAGTGAACGGTGTCGATCTTCGCCCCCGCGAAGCGGAAGAAGGCCACCGCCTTCTTGCCCGAGACCTCCAGGATGCCGTCACGCGACTTCTTCGGCCCGTAGAGCCCCGCCTCGCGCGCATAGGCGAGCGCCGCCCGGAGCACATTCCCGTTGTAAGGCCCGCACAACCCGCGGTTGGAAGCCAGCACCAGCACGACCTCGTTGCCCTTCGGCCCGCCCGCCGGCCCGTCGATCAGCGGGTGCGACACATTGCCCGCCTTCGCCGCCAGTTCAGTCACCAGCTCAAACACGCCCTCCGTGTACGGCTTGGTCGCCACCGCGGCCTGCTGAGCGCGGGCATACCGGCTGGTGGCGATCATCTGCATCGTCTTGGTGATGCGCCGGATGTTGCCGACCGCCTTCATCCGCTTCTTGATTTCACGGGCATTGGCCATAGGGGGAAAGAGTGTAGCCGAACCGCCCCCACACCCCCTCGGGGGGTCACTGCTCCTCGAACGCCCCCCGAACACCCGGCGCGGGAGCCGTCGCCGGCCAGGGGGTGACCGACGCCTCCGGACGGGGCGCGGGGTGGTGAGGCAGCCCCGACGCCAGCCGGGCGGCGTCGGCCCGGAAGGGGGCGTCGTCGGGGTCGCCCAGAACCAATCCGTCGTAGCCGAGCCGCACGCCTTCCGGCAGCGTCGCATCCGTCGCGGCGTGGCCCAGTTCGTGGGCCACATGGATGAACCAGGTCCGCGCCGCCCCGATCCGCTCCGCCGCCGCCACCGCCTGATCGAGCGAGAAGTGGGTCGGGTGCTTCCGGTGACGAAGGGCGTCCAGCGCCAGGTGCCGAAGCCCCGACAGCCGCGCCCAGGACTCAGGCGGGATGGCGCTGACATCCGTGCACCAGGCCAAAGGCAAGGCATCGAGGCATCCAGCCATCGAGCCATCAAGTGAAGAAGCATCCGTGCTCGGCAGTCTTGACCCCTTCCCATCCTCTCCGTGCCTCCGCGCCTCCGTGGTGGATCCTGAATCGATCCGCCACCCCAGGATCGGCAGGCGCCCGTGCAGCAGCCGCACCGGCGTGAACCGCAGCCCCCACAGGTCGATCGGCCTCGCGGCATGGGACTCCGGGGGCTCGGCCTCGTGCGCGATGAGCGTCGCGACAAACGAGTCGTTGATGTTCGCCTCGCGGTCAAAGACATGCTTGTAGACGCGATGGAGCGCGTCCAGGACATAGCGCTCCGCGAAGATCAGGATCGGCGCCCGCATCACCGCGTTGAACCGGCGTACCTCGTCCAGCCCGAAGATGTGGTCCACATGATTGTGCGTGAACAGGATCGCGTCGCACCGCCACAGGTTGTGGCGCAGCGCCTGCATCCGAAGATCGGGCGTCGCATCGATCAGCACGCAGCGCGCCTGGCCCTGCGGGTCCACCCACTGCACCGCCGCCCCGGTGCGCAGGCGCATGTCGCGCGGATCGGCGCTGGTGCACACCGCGCAATCGCACGCGACCAGCGGGATGCCCCCCGAAGTCCCCGTGCCCAGGAAGAGGAACCGAACATGGGAAACGCCGCGCGCCACGGGGGGAGAGTAGCCGGGGGCCACCTGACGCCGCTCCTGGGCCGCAGGCCATCCACTGCCCCACTCCGGCGCTGTGCTTCGTACCCGAGTGCGAGGATTCTTCGCACATGAGAGGGATTCCCCTTGCCCCC
>DOJA01000091.1:24098-30723 GCA_003511945.1 Phycisphaerales bacterium
CCCCCCCCCCCCCCCCTCGTAAGTATGCTCTCGATGTCAGATGGAGTGCGCCTGTGCGGGTATTGGCCCCCATCCTTCCTTACGCCGCGGCCCTGATCGTCTTCGTCATGGCAGGCCCCGCTCCCGCCCGATCCGGCACTCCCCTCACTTACGAATCCTTCGTGAAGTGGGTCGAGGATCAGCACCGGCTGGCGCAGGGCTACCCCCCGATCGACGGGCTGATGATCGAGTACGAGGTCGAGTTCCACCACCGCGTCAGCGACGCGCAGATCCGGGCGCTGGTAGCGGAGGTCCGCGGCAAGCCGGACCACCCCAAGCGCCATGAACTTCAGGCGCTGCTGCAGGCCCGCGAGCGCGGCCCGACCACCCGCCGGAACCGCTTCTGGAGCGGTGGGCCGGGGGTGTGGCGTCGCTGCGAGGACGGATCGAACTCAGAACTACCCATGCTGGATCAAGCCATGAACAGGCAGTCTACATGGCTGTTCGGTGGGAAGCAGGTGAGAATCGGTGTCCCTGATCAACCCGAAGTCGGTCAGATGTACTCGAGCCAGACAGAGTTTAGCGTCCTTATCGACATTCGGCGGATGCTGTTCCAGCCATTCCCGGCGACATGCAGCCCAGCGGTGGCGCTCGAAGATTTTCGCCCGGGGCAAGGCGGAGAGTTCACCGCTGTGGTGGGTGCTCCAGCCGATCCCGCGCGACTGCGTCTCGCAGGGCGATGGATCCCCGAGGACGCCCGGGCGGAGCTCTCAAGCGTCACCCGGATCGCGAAGGATCAATCCGACCGTCTGCACATCGCCGTAATGATCGACGGCCACATGTTCGATCCCGCGATCGGTCTGTGGGTCGCGAAGGAAGTTCTCGAAGTGGACCCGGCACGAGGGTCGGAGCGCACCCTCCGCTTCATCCGTGCCGAGCCCTTCGACCCTTCGATGATCGACGAGCTCACCGCCCCCCCGTCACGCGACAGGCCCGACCCGATCCGGGGCGTGCAGAACATCGAGTCCGTCTGGGACTACTCGGGAGGCACGGTCATGATCACCGAGGGCGATGCGCCGCCCCGGCCCATGCTCGGCGCCATGCCTCGCGAGAAGGTACCCACCGGGGCGTCCCGGTGGCAGTGGATCGGCTGGAGCAGCGCCGGCGCCATCGGCGCGGCCCTCGTCATCCTGCGCCTGCGCCGCAGCGCGGGGTGAGCAGAGCAACAACCGAAGGAGCCATGACCATGAGTCGATCCGTCGTCATTGAGCAGAACTCCCGTGCGGGCGCCGGGCGACGGCGCTCCCGCGGGGCCGTCGTGTTGATCGGCGCCATTGCGCTCGCCGCGATCGCAGTTGTCTCGCCCGAACTCTCCGCTCGCCAGACGGTCGGACTCTCTTGCATCGTCAACCGTGTGCCGGACGACACATGCGATCTGAGTCGAGCCGGCGCGGTGACCCGTGACTGTCGCATTCCAGGGGATGGCCACCTGTCGTGGGATTGTCCATGGCAGCAAGTGAGTTCCGCTGAGTGTTCGATGATCGACTTCGCCAATCTCGGGCTCTCCAGCGCAAACTTTTATCAAGCTTCTTGTGTGTGGCGCATTATTGAATGCGGATCGCAGCCCGGCGAGTGCCGTCCGACCAATCCGGCTGTGAATTCTACATTCACCTACATCTGCGACCGCGCCACCGGCTCCGCCTGTCCGGGCGGGGGCGGCGGGGGTGGCGGCAGGATGGATCCGCTGCCGGAGCAGCCCTGAGTCGTCATGAGAATGCGCGATGGCTTCACCCTCCTCGAGACCCTGATGGTCATCGCTATCATCGCCATCCTCATCGCCACCACGCTCCCCTCCCTCCGCGCCTCCCGACTCCGCGCCGACGAGCTGATCACCCTCGGGCGTCTCCGCCAACACGCCATGGTCTTGAGCGCCTACAACGCCGAGCACCAGGGGTGGTACCCGTGGATGGGCGACCCCGCGGACCCCACGAACTCGATCGTCTCCTTCGGCAACGGCGACCTGCGCCGCTTCGGCTACTTCGACTCACGCACAATCTGGCATCACTTCCTCGCCGACGCCTATTACGAGGGCATCCACCGCCACGAGATGTTCCACGCCGCCGGGCCGCAGAGCGACCCTTCGAGTAACTTTGTGTCGATCTGGTACACCGCGTCCTTCAAGGCCGATCCCAAGTTCTGGCGCTACGAGGAGCGCACCGGCCCCGACCAGTGGCGCGTCGTGCGCGACCACGAGGTCCGCTTCCCCAGCCACAAGGGCGCGTTCAGCGCCGGCGCTTACGAGTTCGGCCTGCCCATCGAACTCGTCGGGTTCGTCGACGCCTCCGCCCGGCGCGTCCGATCCGAGAACATCATGCCCTACTACCGCCTCGGCACCGGGCGCTGGCCCGGGTCGGATATCACCAGCCGCGGCTTCCCGATCATCCACGCCATCGACGGCGCGCACGGACGCGACGAGCGCTGATCCGCCCCTCAAGTCTCGATCCCCCTCACCCCACCCGTTCCGCCTTCGGCCCGCGGCTCATCAGTCGCGCGATCGCGTCGATCGGGTCCGTCCCCTCGAACAGCACCGCGTGCACCGCCTGGGTGATCGGCATCTCCACCCGGAACCGCTCCGCCAGCGCCACCACCGAGCGCGTGGTGGCCACGCCCTCGACCACGCCCGGGGCGCGCCCGAGGTACTCCGCCAGCCCTTCGCCCTTGCCCAGCGCCTCGCCGCAGGAGCGGTTGCGCCCCTCCGGGCTGAAGCAGGTGGTCGCCAGGTCGCCGATCCCCGCGAGCCCGAAGAATGTCTCGCGGCTCGCGCCCATCGCCACCCCAAGCCGCGCGATCTCCGCAAGCCCGCGGGCGAGCAGGGCGCTCTTGGCGTTGTAGCCCGCGTGCAGCCCGTCGAGGATCCCCGCCGCCAGCGCGATCACATTCTTGGTGGCGCCGGCGATCTCGACCCCGAGCGGGTCGTCCCCGGTGTAGATGCGCAGCCAGGAGGTGCTGAAGAGCGCCTGCACCCGCCGGGCCAGGGCCTCGTCGCTGCTGGCGGCGACCATCGTCGCGGGCAGGAAGCGCCCCATCTCGGCGGCGATGGTCGGCCCGCTGAGCACCGCCAGCCCGCGCGGGGCGCGGTCGGGGTGGTCCCGGAGCACATCGGCGATCACCTGCGTCGGGCGCAGCAGGGTCCCGTTCTCGATCCCCTTGGTCACGCTGACGACCGGGCACCGCCCCGACTCCGGCGCATGGCGCGCCAGCGCTCCCCACACGCCCCGCAGGAACTGCGTGGGCACGGCGCTGATGGCCATCGTCGCGCCCTCCAGCGCCGGAGCGCCTTCCCCCGTCACCCGCACCCGCTCAGACAGGCGCACGCCGGGCAGGCGCTCCGAGACCCGCGTCTGCGCCAGGGCCTCCATCGCCCGGGGCTCGTGGCCCCACAGCCGGACCTCATCGACCCCGGGCGCCTGGGCCAGAAGGGCCGCGCACACGAGCCCCATCTGTCCGTCGCCCACCACCGCGATGCGTTCGCTCGCCAACGGGTGCTCCTGACTCCCCTCCGCCGGCGGGTTCAGAACCGCCCGCGCCTCCCCCTCGTACCGTCCACACGCCCCTAGTATAGAAGCCCCCAGGATCCTTCCCCTCCCCGCGCCGGAGCCCCAATGGCGACGCACACCCCCGTCCAGGCCGTCCCGCACGCCTCGCACGATCACGCCCACTCCCACGAGCACGGCGTGGAGTGCTGCGCGCACCACGAACTCCGGCTCGAGCGCTGGATCATCGTCTACATGATCGGCGGGACGCTGGTCTTCGTCGGCTGGGCCGCTCAGGCGATGGGGCTGGTCGAGAAGGACATCGCCCAGATCCCCACCTTCCTGGGTGCGCTCCTGCTCGGCGCGGGGCTCTTCTATTCCGCCGCCAAGGAACTCCTGCGGGGCACCTGGAGCAGCAGCACGCTGGCGGCCATCGCCATCCTCGCCGCCCTGGCCACGGGCATGTACACCACCGCCGGCGCGCTGGCGTTCATCCTGCTGGTCGCCGATCAGGCCCTGCGCCGGACCGCCTGGGGCGCCCGTCGCGCCATCGAGCAGCTCGTCCAGCTCACCCCCGATGTCGCCCGCCTCGTCACGCCCCAGGGCGAGCGTGAGGCCCCGCTCTCGGAGGTGCAGGTGGGCATGACCGTCCGCGTCCGCGCGGGCGAGAACCTGCCCGTCGACGGCGTGGTCATCAGCGGGCGCTCGATGATCAACCAGGCCAGTCTCACCGGCGAGGCGGCCCCCGTGGAGGTGCAGGAGGGCTCGCCCGCCTACGCCGGCACGACGAACCTCACCGGCAACCTCGACCTGCGCGTGACGCAGATCGGCGCCGACACGACGATCGGCAAGGTCGCCGCACTCATCCACGCCGCCGAGTCGCAGCGCACCCCGCGCCAGCTGCTCATCGAGCAGGTGGCGCGCTACTTCGTCCCCGTCGCCCTCGTCGTCGCCGGGCTCGTCTGGTATGTCACCAAGGATGTCGAGACCGCCATCAGCGTGCTGGTGGTGGTGTGCCCGTCGGCCCTGCTGCTGTCGTCGCCCACCGCGATGATGGCCGCCTTCGCCGCCGCCGCCCGCCTGGGCATCATGATCAAGCAGACCTCCTACCTCGACGCCGCGGCCAATGTCGACACCATCATCTTCGACAAGACCGGCACGCTGACCACCGGGCGCTTCGCCGTCAGCCGCCTCGCCCCCGCGCCGGGCGTGCAGGGGGCCGACCTGCTCCAGGCGGCCGCCACCGCCGAGCAGCACTCGAACCACCCGCTGGCCAAGTCCATCATGCAGACCGCCTCCGAGGCCCGCGTCGCGCCCCAGCCGACCGGCCACGCCGAGGAGGTCCACGGCCAGGGCGTCCGCTGCAAGACCGACAAGGGCGAACTCTTCGCCGGGCGCCCCTCCTGGCTCCGCAAGCTCAACCCCCGCGCCGAGGCCGAGATCGCCGCAGTCGAAGAAAAAATCGAAGGCATGACCGGCGTGCATGTCATGCTGGGCGACCAATACCTCGGCGCCGTCGGGCTCGAAGACAAGCTGCGCTACAACGCCAAGGGCGTGATCGAGAAGGTCCGCGAGCTCGGCGCCCGCTCCATCATGCTCTTCACGGGCGACCGCTTCGCCGTCGCCAAGCGCGTGGGCGTCTCCGTCGGCGTCGATCGCCTCGAAGCCGAGTGCCTCCCGGAGGAGAAGCACGACCTCGTGCGCACCATCGTCTCCAAGGGCGGGCGAGTCCTGATGGTCGGCGACGGGATCAACGACGGTCCTTCGCTCGCCGCCGCCGATGTGGGCGTCGCGATGGGGCTCTCGGGGTCCGACATCGCGACCAACTCCGCCGGCGTCGCCCTCATGAACGACGACCTCTCCCGGGTCCCCTTCCTCATCATGCTGGCCCGACGGACCCGCGCGATCATCGCCCAGAACATCGCGGCATCGATCATCATCGCCCTCATCGGGCTGGTCACCGCCGCCACCGGGACTCTCGGGCTCACCTTCGCCGTCTTCTATCACTTCGTGGGCGATGTCTTCGTCATTGGCAACTCGTTCCGGCTCATCCGCTTCGGCGAGGACTTCGCCGCCACCGCCAGCGACCAGTTCGCCGCCCAGCGCGACAACCAGGGCGCCGCCGTGGCCCGGCGCGCCGCCTCCGCCTCAATCCCCCGCGCCCAGACCGCCTGAAGCCGCGACCGGGGCCGCGATCGTCCGTTGACGGTCCGCCGCACCTATACCCGCTCTCTCGCCGCGCCCAGAAAAAGCAGCCCGCGATCCAGGGGGCGGACCGCGGGCGGCTGGAGGAGAGAGAGATTTCTGGCCGGAATCCCCACGGGCCATCGGCGCTGCCGATCGCCACAAACTTCTACGGTTATGGGGAGCCCCGGGTTCGAAGTTTCGGGCACAATCCGGCGTGGCGCCGTCGCCCACCGCGGCGTACCAACCGCTCTACTTCTTCTTCCCGAACAGGCGGAAGGCCTTCTTTGCCCCCTTGGCCCCCTCGGTCTGGCCCACGGTCTCCTCCTGCCCGACCGTCTCCGCGTCCGGGCCGGCGGCGGTGGCCAGTTCGGGCAGGGCGTCCCGGGCATCGCTGTCGTCCGCCTCATCGCTCAGCAGGCGGTCCAGCTCGGCCCCGATGCGGGCCGCCATGTTCTCGAACCGCAGGAGCGCCGGCCCGATGCTCACTTCGAGGCCCGGCGTGATCGTCACCTCGCGGATCCGCTCGCCCTTCACCAGGCACCCGTGCGTCGAGCCCAGGTCCTTGATGACCCACTCGTCGTCCTCGATCTGCTCGATCTGCGCGTGCCGCCGGGACACCTCGGGCACCGCGATCTTGATGTCGCAGTCGATCGCGCGCCCGATCTTGATCGGCTTCGTCCCGTTCAGTTCGTAGCGCTTCAGTTCGCGCCCGTCCTTCGAGAAGATCGTCAGCTCGAACATCCCAGAGGATCCTCACGCCCGGCGCGCCCCGGCTCCGCCCGGGGGGACCGGGCCGCGGGCGGGGCCGGTCACTTCCGATACGCCCCCGGAGGGGTCCGCGATCCTTCAACTCCCAACTATAGGTTTTGCCCCCGCCGCGACCAAACCGGGCGGCCCCGGGGGCGGGTTTCGGGTGTCGGGTTTCG
>DOJA01000091.1:30827-34478 GCA_003511945.1 Phycisphaerales bacterium
TCGGGTGTCGGGTTTCGGGTATCGGGTTTCGGGTATCGGGTTTCGGGTGTCGGGTGTCGGGTGTCGGGTGTCGGGTGCCCGATGCCTGATGCCTGATGCCTGGTGCCTGGTGCCTGATGCCCGATGCCCAGATCCGGTGAGCGGTCCGAAAACAGCGGGCCTTCAGCCCGCGGCCAACCGTCCGCGTCGGCGCATCGCTTCCAAAGCCAGCCCCGTCAAGCCCCGATGGGCGCTGATTCCGCGTCGCGCCCCCCGGACCCGCGCCCGCCGCGCCACGCTCACGCTCACCCCGGGACTTGCCCCTGGCGCGGTGCGCGGGCTCCCGGCACCATCCCCGCCGGTCGATCAACCCTCCGCAACGGGGCCACACGCCCCGTCTTCCGGGAGGAGAGACCCATGTCCGTGCGCATCGGCGAAGTCATGATCCAGCGCGGCCTGCTCACCGCCGAGCAGGTCAGCCGCATCCTCGAGGACCAGGCCAAGCGTCACCGACCCTTCGGCGAACTGGCCGAGCGCCTCTTCGGCGTCGACCCCGCCGATGTCGAGCAGGCGTGGGTCGAGCAGTACGCCTCCATCACCCGCAAGGTCGATGTCCGCCGCGAACCCACCGACGAGCGCGCCCTGCGACTCGTCGACCGGCGCCAGGCGTGGCAATTCCGCGTCCTGCCCCTCCGCTTCGACGGCCCGGAACTGATGGTCGCCACCACCGCCGAGAACCTCACCCGCGCGCTGCGTTTCGTGTCGCGCTGCCTGACGGTGCCCTGCTACCTCGTGCTGACCGAAGGCGCCATGCTGGGCGAGGCCCTGGCTCGCCACTTCCCCATGGGCGGGCTGAACGCCTCGCACCTGGACGGCCCCATCAGCGCGACGCTCGGCCTGGGCACCGGGGACTGACAGCCCCGCACAGAATCACCTCTCCTCCCCGGTGGGGTGGGACGGGCGGCCCGCCCGTCTCTCCTGGCCCCCCGCAGTCTTCCTCTGAGGGGCTCCCAAGGCGGGCGGGCCTCATTCGGCACGGACAAGCTCCCACAGGTGCGCCGCTGCGCCCTGCGCGTTCCACCCGTCGAAGTTCGAAAGCACGACCACGATGGCGCCGGTGGCGGGTTCGATCTCGAACGCGGATCCCAGGCCATAAAAGCTGCCGCTGTGGCCCACGGTGGTGACGCCTCCTGCGGTGTGGATCACGGCGCCGTACCCGTACGCGCGCGTGAACTCCGGCACGCTCATGACCGGGGCGTGGGGCGCGAACATCAGGTCCGTGCGGGCTTTGTCCAGCAGCCGGTGGCCCAACAGCGCCTCCCCGAACCGGAGCAGGTCGGTCGTGGTCGAGAACGCGCTGCCCGCGGGACGCGCGGTCCGAGACACCTCCGCGTCCACGCGACGCCGGGGCCCGATGACATAGCCCCCGCCCTCTTCGCGGAAGGAGTACCCGACCGCCAGCCGATCATTGGGGTGGCTCTCATCGACGAACCCCGAGCGCTCCATGCCCGCTCGCGCGAAGACTTCCTGAGCGATGTATTCGGTCCATCGCCGCCCGCCCGCCCGCTCGATCACGATCCCCAGCAGGTCGTAGTTCTCGTTCGAGTAGTCGTGCCTCGTGAGCGGCTGGAAATCGGCGTACCGGCCGCCGTTCATGTGCTCGATCCGTGCGACATGCGCCTCGAGCACATCGTCCAGCGTCCGGGATTCACGAACCAGCCGGTTGAACTCCTCGTCCCCGTCCATCTCGATGCCCGAGGTGTGCGTCAGGAGGTGGTGGATCGTGACCTTGCTCGCAATGTGCGCCGGATACTCGGGGATCAGGCGGGACATCGGCTCGTCGAGGCGCAGCGCGCCATCCTGCGCGAGGCGCAGCACCGCCGCCGCCACGAACATCTTTGTCGTGGACCCGATGCGCACAGGCGTGTCCGGGGTCATCCCGCGCCCCGACTCGCGGTCGGCGAGGCCGAAGGCGCCGAACAAATCAGGGCCGTCCGGCCGCGATACGCCCACGGCGCCGGAGAAGAAGCCCTCCCTGGTCGCCCGCCCGAGCCAATCGCTCACATACCTGCTGAAATCGTCGGGCTTCATCGCCTTCCGGGGCGCGGCACGCAGTGGCGCCCCGCCTCTTCGCAGCCCTCCGAGCACCCATCGTCCCCGCTGGTCGGCGGGCTTGATCCCGACGATCGATTCGGTCGCGGTCCCTCGGGCCCAGAACACCCCGTCGCGCTCCGCCTCGATCGCCAGCGGGCCGACTTCCTGGTAGAGCCCGAACATCTGTCCCTGCGCGGCCTCGCTGCCCTCAGCGAACCGAAGGATCACCGCCGGATCACCGGTGTTCAGCGCCACGACGAATCGGTCGGCCCACTCACGAGCGGTCTCCGCCCAGACCGTCGTGGCCGCACAAAGTCCGACCAGCGCAACTATGCCCAGACGAAGGGTCAACGCCCCGGATTGCGTGCTCATGAAGATTGCTCCCGCGTGCTGCTTCAGGACACCCGACGGATTCACTTCCGTCCGCGCGACAGTACAACTACAATTGTCGTCGGTTGCAATCTGCGCAGAGTTGCGCGCCCGGAACGGACACCGTCGAGATCATCCCACCAGCTTCTTCAGCGCCTCGGCCTTGTCCGTCTTCTCCCAGGTGAAGGTCTCGAACGACTGCGACTGCGCCTTGCCGTCCCAGGTCGTTTCGACGGTCTTCTTGCCCGGGTGGCGTCCGAAGTGGCCGTGGCTCGAGGTCTCGGAATAGATCGGCGCCCGCAGGTGCAGACTCTCGATGATCCCCTTGGGCGTGAGCCGGAAGACCTCGCGGATCGCGCGCTCGATCTTCGCCGGATCGGCCTTGTGCGTCCCGAAGCAGTTGATGTGGACGCTGGTGGGATCCGCGACGCCGATCGCGTACGACAGCTGGATCTCGCAGCGGTCGGCCAGCCCCCCCGCCACGACATTCTTGGCGATGTGGCGCGCCATGTAGGCCGCCGAGCGATCCACCTTCGTCGGGTCCTTGCCCGAGAACGCGCCCCCCCCGTGCCGCCCCATCCCGCCGTAGGTGTCGACGATGATCTTGCGTCCCGTCAGCCCGCAGTCGCCGTGGGGGCCGCCGATCTCGAACTGACCGGTGGGGTTGATGTGGACCTTGATCCCCGGGTGCCACCACTTCTCGCCCAGCGTCGGCTTGATGATGTGCTCGCGGACATGACCGCGCAGGTCCTCCTGCTTGGCGCCGTTGTACATCGGGTGGTGCTGGGTCGAGAGCACCACCGTGTCGACGCGCACCGGGTCGCCGCTCTCGCTGTACTCGACCGTCACCTGGCTCTTGGCGTCGGGGCGCAGGCCGGGGAAATCCTCGTTGCGACGGCACTGCGCCTGACGCTCCACCAGCCGGTGCGAGAGGAACAGCGGCAGGGGCATGAACGACCCCCGCTCCAGCGCCTCCGTCTCGCGGCAGGCGTACCCGAACATCATCCCCTGGTCGCCCGCGCCGTCCTTGTCGACGCCCATCGCGATGTCGCGCGACTGCTTCTTCAGCGTGATCAGCACCGCGCAGGACTTGTAGTCAAACTGCATGCCCGCGTCCGTGTACCCGATCCGCTCGATCGTGTCGCGCACCGTCTGGTCGATGTCCACAGAGGTGTTCGTCGTCACCTCGCCCGACACCACCGCCATGCC
>DOJA01000091.1:34531-34939 GCA_003511945.1 Phycisphaerales bacterium
CACCAGCGTCTCGCACGCCACCCGGCTGAACCGGTCCCCCGCCAGCATCGCGTCCAGCACCGCGTCCGAGATGGCATCGGCCACCTTGTCCGGGTGGCCCATCGACACGGACTCCGAGGTGAACAGATAGCGCGACATCACGGGGCTCCCCAAGGCGAATGGTGGTCGGACGGCATCTTTCAGCCGTTCATCCGGATCAACGGATGAATCAGGCCGAGCCCCGAGTGTAGATCAGCCCCCATCACCCGGCAACCGGTGCTGTCCTCGGCCCAGAAAAAGCAATCGCCCCAGGCCGAGGCATAGATCGGTCCGGGGCGGTCGCGGGGTGTGTGGGCCTCGGTGGCAGCCGAGGCCCCAGGAGGGGGAACTCTCGTTTCCGAAGAGCGGGCGCGGCCCTGTGCGCCGCGC
>DOJA01000091.1:34949-35105 GCA_003511945.1 Phycisphaerales bacterium
GCCGAATCCGTCGTCCGTCCGAAGCACCGAACGGTGTGGCAGCTCGCTGATTGGCCCCGGCATGGGGGGTGAGCCACGCCGAGGCCCTCTCTCTCCTCCCGGTGAGCCGGATCCTGTCGCCGCCGCTCGGCGGCTCGGAGCCGGGGGGAGGGGGGA
>DOJA01000091.1:35138-35808 GCA_003511945.1 Phycisphaerales bacterium
CTCCACGCCCCGCCACGGCTCCGAGCCGTCGAACCCGGCCGAGTGCCCTCCGCGTCCCTGCGGTTCGGGGCCCTCCAGCCCCTCGAGCACCCATCCAAGTCCCGGCCCGCAAAGGTTGGGACGGTCTTCGTGGACCGTCGCAACCGTCCTTCTCCCCACCAGACTGATCTGGCGGGTCGTTCCACCTCTCTCCATTGCACCGACCGTGCCAAACTCGCGGCACCCCCCGCCGGACGCTCAGGAGCCATTTTCCGGGGGTTCAAGCACCAGAACAACACCAAGCCACAATCAAAATAACGATATTCAACAGTTGTACAGTGAATCTCGATATGTAACAATATGACCATGCCCAGAAGCCCCACCACCACCGCAGCCCTCCCGGATGACCTCCCCGTCCCCGCGATCGGCGTCGGGGGCGACTGGCGCGTGCTCTGGCTGAACGGCCTCGCGGGCGCGCGCCTGGGCGTCCGCCCCGACCAGGCCCCTGGTTGTCTGCTGGGCTCGCTGCTGGAGAGGGGCGAAGGCGCCGTCCAGGAGTTGGCGGCCTTGCTCGCCGAGCGCCCGCGCGCGGTGTCATCCGGAGTTCGACTTGGGTCGGACGGGCGCGCCGGGGTGGTGGACATCGTTCTGGCCCGCGCGTCCTCCGGGGGGGCGGGGGGGGCGGTGCGAT
>DOJA01000092.1 GCA_003511945.1 Phycisphaerales bacterium
CAACGAGGTGTCGCCATAGCGATACCTCTTGGAGAAGGTGGCCGTTCCCAGCTGCTCGGGCAGCATCCCTCCCGTTCTTCCGAGGACCGCCCCATGCCCAGCATCACCATCAACGGCCGCCCGCTCGAGTTCAAGCCCGGGCAGACCATCCTCCAGGTCGCCAACAGCGCGCCGGGCGGCGGGATCGCCATCCCCCAGTACTGCTACCACGACGGGCTGTCGATCGTCGCCTCCTGCCGCATCTGCCTCGCGGAGGTGTGGGCGCCGAACCCCAGGAACAACAACAAGCTCGAGTCCATGGGCAAACTCCTGCCCACCTGCCAGACCGCCTGCACCGACGGCATGGTCGTCTACACCGACTCCCCCAAGTCCATCGCCAACCAGAAGGCGGTGATGGAGTACCTGCTCATCAACCACCCGCTGGACTGCCCCGTGTGCGACCAGGCGGGCGAGTGCTTCCTGCAGGACTACTCCTACGAGTACGGGCGGGGCGTCAGCCGCTTTGAAGAGACCAAGGTCAAGCAGCCCAAGAAGGACCTGGGCCCCCATGTCTACCTCTACAGCGACCGCTGCATCATGTGCTCCCGCTGCGTCCGCTTCACCCGCGAGGTGACCGGCACCGCCGAGCTGATGATCCAGGGCCGGGGCAACACCGAGCAGATCGATGTCTTCCCGGGCGTCGCCCTGGACAACGAACTCTCCGCGAATGTCACCGACCTGTGCCCGGTCGGCGCCCTGCTCGACAAGGACTTCCTCTTCGCCCAGCGCGTGTGGTTCCTCAAGTCCGCCCCCTCCATCGACGGCATCACCGCCTCGGGCGACAACATCCTCGTCGAGCACAACAACGGGCAGGTCTACCGGCTCAAGCCGCGCACCAACATGGAGGTCAACAAGTGGTGGATCTCCGACGAGATCCGCTACGGCTGGAAGTTCGTCCACGACGAGCAGCGTCTCCGCTCCCCCGTCGTCGCCCGCTTCGGCAAGCGCGTCGAGTGCGACTTCGCCCGCGCGTACGACGAGTTCGTTGAGAACGCCTCCGCCGCGGTTGGCGCCGGGAAGCGCCTCGCGCTCATGGTCAGCCCGATGCTCGCGTGCGAGGAGGCCTACCTCCTCGCCCAGGCGGCCCTGGCCATCGACCCCCGCGCCGTGTTCGCCGTCGGCCCCGTTCCCTCGTCGGGCGCCGACAAGTCGTTCCCGGGCGGGTACACGATCTACGCCGAGAAGGCCCCCAACGCGCGGGGCGTGCGCCGGGTGCTCGAAGCCCTCGCCCGCCACTTCGGCGCCTCGGACGGGCGGGTCCGCTCGTTCGCCGAGCTGCTGGGCTGGCTCAAGAGCCCGACCCGCACCGAGATCGGCGCGCTGCTCCTGACGGGCAACTACCCCAGCGAGTGGGCCACGGAGGAGTTCGCCGACGCCGTCGTCGAGAGCGGCGCCTCAGCCGCGCTTATTGACACGCTGCCGAACCGGCTGAGCGAGCGCGTCGCGGTGCTGCTGCCCGGGGCGACCTGGGTCGAGAAGTCGGGCTCGTTCGAGAACGCCAAGGGGCTGCTGCAGGCCTTCGAGCAGGCGATCCCGGTGATCGAGCTGGCCAAGACCGAGGGGCAGATCGCCCTGGACCTGCTGGCCCGCGTGCGGGGCGAGGAGACGAGCGCCGTCGGCGGCGGTGCCCACGCCGAGGCCCGGTCCTTCGCTGTCGATGCCGCCCCCGGTCAGGTGCCGGGCGGAACGACGGTGCTGCTGCCCCGCGGTCGGACGGCCTACAACCCCGCCGAGGTCCGGCGCCAGATGGCCCGCGAGGTCCCTGAACTGAGCCAGTTCGTCACCGCCGTCCGCCTGCCGAGCGTGGAAGCGAAGCAGTCGGGGGACATGGAGGTGGTGGAGCTGTAGGGAGTTCAGTCCTCTCGCCAATTGAATTCGCCCTGCCCTCCTTGATCGGTGAGTGATATCTTCTTCCAGAACTCGAGCCCCCGAGCGTGCTTCGATGTGTAGACGAGATCGTAGAGCTTGCCATGGGGTCCCTTGATTGTCTTGTAGTCAAAGCCCCCATATCCAAGTTGTTCCTTCATCTGACGCTCAAACAGCTTGCGGACTGCCTCACTGAGTGAGTGCCCCGATTTCGCGTCCGAGGCGCGCAACAGTTCTCGCCATTTGGACTGCGTCCCAAAGAACCGATCGAGCTTCGAGCCCTCATTCGCCGCGTACTCGTCGAAGTTCCGGATCAGGTCGATCGCGTCCGCAAAGAGCAACAAGTAGTCAACCTGCCTGTTCTGGCTGAGTCTGGCGAGCGTCGAGAACTGGATGTCAAAGCCTGGTGGGTCAATAAACGCCAGCGTGAGAGCCCTTCTCGGAATCCGGCAAGAAACATCATCAATCAGCGCATTGCAGTCACCCACCAAGACCTCGGCTTGGGCGGCGGATGGAGTCAGAGCGAGCCTTTCCCTGCACGCTTCGGCGTTCTGAGGATCCAGTTCTACACAGATGATCTTCGCAAACTGCTTCGAGGCGTGGGCGGCAATCAGCGCCGATCCAGGCAGGCGCTTCCCGTTATCCCGGATCTGACAGATTCCCGGCCCGGCGAGGAGATCGACATACACCAGACCCGCGCTCCATTGTGGCTTGCCCACCATGGCCGTAGTCGTGATTTCGATGTAGCGATGCCAAAGCCTGAGCTTCTCTTCAGTCCAGCGACCACACGCGCGAATCGTGGCGCCCCTATCCTGCGTGGCGAGCTTGCACAACTCCGGCCAACGATCTCGCTTCGGCCCCGCGTTCGGCGACTTTGGGCTTGTCATCCCATGTTCTTCCTTCCAGCTCCCTCCCCGTCTCGCACTTTCTCACGCCACCCCACTGCTTGAAGAAGAACGCCACGCCCTTCCCTTCGCACTGGTCCTTGATCTCCGTCACCCATTCCGCCTCCATCGGGCGCGCGCCCGGCCCCGACTCGCCCCCAACGATCACCCACTGCATCCCGCCCAGCGGCAGGCGGCGCAGCGGGCCGAGCAGCGGCTCGCACGACAGAAACCGCACCGAGGCCCGCTTCACCCTCCGCAGCACGCGCACGCGGTCGATGTACTTCGCGTTCTCCACGCTCGTGCCCAGCCACACATTGCGGGGCCAGGGCAAGTCGTCCTGCATGTCCGCGGCGCGGTTCGGGCGCTTGGTCAGCACCTGGAAAGTGTGCTGCGGGCACTCTTCCATCACGCGGAAGACGCGCCGGATGTACTCCCCGGGCACCGCCTCATGGAAGAGATCGCTCATCGAGTTCACAAAGATGATCCGCCCCAGGCGCCACGAACGCGGCAGGTCGAGCGACTCCTCATCCAGGTTGATCCGCCCGGAGAACACCGGACGACCGTCGCGCGCCCGGCGCGCCGTGCCGGCGTACTTGTCGCTCCGTCCCGCGTGCATCCGCTCCAGGCGCAGCGCCATGCGGGCCGCGTAGCAGTTCAGACACCCCGGCGACACGGGTGTGCACCCCGCCACAGGGTTCCAGGTCGCCTGCGTCCACTCGATGGAGGAGTTCAATGCCATCTTGATTACCCTAACAAAATACTGACTAATCGCCCCGAGTCAAGCCCCGCGCCCCGCCGAATGTCAGATCGGAACGACCCGGCGCTTCCGACGACTTTCCGCTCCGCAAGTGAAAACCGCCCCCGGCCCCCCGGCGCCTGGGGATCGGCTCCGGGGGCGGGGG
>DOJA01000151.1:0-645 GCA_003511945.1 Phycisphaerales bacterium
GGGCTGGGGGCTGGGGGCTGGGACTATGAACGGCGCGCGGGTTCCGGGGCGGGGACGCCCAGGAAGTTGGCGAGAAGCCGCGGGCCTTCGGTGGTGAGGAAGGACTCAGGGTGGAACTGCACGCCCTCGAGCGGAGCGTCGCCCGGCGCGCCCAGGCGACGGACGCCCATGACGACCTCCTGGGTGGTGCCGTCGTCGAGGGTGTCGCGGGCCCAGGCGGAGACCTCCCACCCGTTCGGCGGCACGGTGTCGCGGAGGATGACCAGACTGTGGTACCGCGTCGCGGTGAATGGACTGGGCAGCCCGCGGAAGACGCCCGTGCTGTTGTGGAAGATGTCGCTGGTCTTGCCGTGCATGATGCGGCTGTGGCGGGTGACGGTCATGCCGTTCATGAAGCCGATGCACTGATGGCCCAGGCAGACGCCCAGCACGGGCACCCGGCCGGCGAAGCGGGCGACGATGTCGTTGGAGACCCCCGCCTCTCGCGGCGAGCACGGCCCGGGGGAGACGACAATGCGCTCGGGGCGGAGTCGCTCGGCCTCGTCGGCGGTGATCTCGTCGTTGCGCACGACGCGGATGTCGAGCGCCGGGTCGAGCTCGCCCAGGCGCTGAACGAGGTTCCAGGTGAAGGAGTCGTAGTTGTCG
>DOJA01000151.1:738-939 GCA_003511945.1 Phycisphaerales bacterium
GAGTCGTAGTTGTCGATGAGCAGGAGCATGGGGAGAGCGGGGAGCGGGAAAGACGAAAGGGAGAGTGGATAATGGAAAATGGAAAATGGAGAGCGGCGAGCGGGCGGCTTGGGTTGGGAATCCGCGTCGATGATACGCGCAGCGGACATCCAAAACGGGTGCCCGAGCCCGGTGCCTGCTGCCCGATGCCCGATGCCCGAT
>DOJA01000151.1:1058-2262 GCA_003511945.1 Phycisphaerales bacterium
CCGGCGACGCCGTCGCGGGTGACATAGAAGAGCCGGTCGGTGATGGGGTAGGGCAGCCGGGTGAAGTCGTGCTCGACCCGTCCGCGGACGCGCCGGACGAAGGGGTCGGGCTCGGGGGTCAGGGCGAGGAACATGTCACGCGAAGGGCAGGCGACGAGGAAGTCGCCGCCGAGTTCGGGGGCGAGCTGAGGGAAAAGCGAGTCGAGGAGCAGGCGGGAGGCGTCGTAGCCGTCCTGGAGGGCGAGGACCAGCGCGCGGCCTCCCTCCTCGGAGTCCAGGCGCCGGTACTCGAGCTGGGGGGTGTAGCGGGCGAGGTTGTGGCGGGCGAGCGACTCGATGTCGTCGAGGGCGAGCCCCCACTTGATCATCTGCTCGGTGGTGACGCTGACGGTCATGTGGGGCATGTCGATGACGAACACGACGATGGTGTCGTTCACATAGGGGACATGCGCCACCTGCTCGCGCGAGAGGTGGGCGAAGATCGACTCCGGCTGGATGCGGGGCATGATCTTGGGCTTGACCAGTTCCCAGGGGAGGGCGGCGGCGGAGAGCGAATCGTCGTCGAAGAGGTGATCGAGGTACTGCTCGACGATCTCGACCCCGCGCTGGGGGTCGGTGGCGACGAGGCGGAGGAGGTTCTCGAGATCGAGGCGGCGCCCGTTGACGATGAGCTCGCGCGGGCCGGTGAGGGCGACATCAAAGTCCGGGCGGGCGCGCCGGAGCATCGAGGCGACGGCTTCGGAGAAGGCCTCGGGTTGTTCGGGCATATGGGCCACGCGCCAACCTCTTGATCCGTGCGCAGCCGCGCGGGCGCGGCGGGGGAGAATCCGTTCCCGACAAGCGCTACGCGGGGTCCGAACGCCTGGTTCGTTCCCGGGGGGGGTCACGCCCCGCCCACTGTCGGGTGAGTGCCCGCTACCATCCCGCTTGATCGGCGTTCGGGGGCGCAGTCACCAGCAAGATTCGGTGGCGGAAAGGCGTTGGATGACCCATCGGTGCGCGGTCGGGGGGGGGGGGGGGGGNNGGGGGGTCCGGATAACCGGGTCGAGATCGGCGACGGGCACCCGCTGGCGATCATCGCGGGGCCTTGCGTCATCGAGGCGTGGGACACGCTGGCGCGGGTCGCCGAGCGGGTGCGGGGCGCGTGCGCCGCGGTGGGGCTGGGATACATCTTCAAGGCGAGTTTCGACAAGGCCAACCGCAC
>DOJA01000151.1:2333-2868 GCA_003511945.1 Phycisphaerales bacterium
CGACAAGGCCAACCGCACCAGCGTGTCGTCGGCGCGCGGGCCGGGGATCGACGAGGGGCTCGACATGCTGGCCCGCGTGCGGCGCGAGTTCGGCGTGCCGGTCACCACGGACATCCACGAGCCGGCGCACGCGGGCGTCGCGGCGGAGGTCGTGGACCTGCTGCAGATCCCGGCCTTTCTGTGCCGACAGACGGACCTGCTGGTTGCCGCGGGGGAGGCGGCGCGGCTCCGGGGACGGGCGGTGAATATCAAGAAGGGGCAGTTCGTTGCGCCCGCGGAGATGGTCGGCCCGGTGGGGAAGGTGGCGACGACCGGCTGCCGCGAGGTGATGCTGACGGAGCGGGGGACCTTTTTCGGGTACCACCGGCTGGTCAACGACTTCATCGGGATGGGGGACATGATGGAGCAGGAGTACCCCGGCGGCGTGCGCCCTCCGGTGTGCTTTGACTGCACCCACTCCGCCCAGTTGCCCGGCGCGGGGACAACCACCGGGGGACGGCGCGACCGGGTGCCGCTGCTGGCGCGGGCGGCGGTG
>DOJA01000151.1:3025-3198 GCA_003511945.1 Phycisphaerales bacterium
GCGCGGGCGGCGGTGGCGGCGGGGGTCCACGCGGTCTTTATGGAGTGCCACCCTGAGCCCGAGAACGCGCTGAGCGACGCGAGCACGATGCTGCCCCTGTCGGAGGTTCCCGACCTGCTGAGAACCCTGGCGGCGATCGCGGGGGTCAGGGGTCCGGGGGTCCCGGGGTCCGG
>DOJA01000035.1:0-584 GCA_003511945.1 Phycisphaerales bacterium
GGGGTGGGGGGCGGGGGGCGTCAGGCGTGGGTCCGCGCCGCCTGGAATCTCGAGAGCGCGCGGGCGACGGACTGCTTGACTCGGTGAGAGACGCGCGTGACGGCGGCGTAGATGTCCGCGTCGCGCTGCTCGACCCGTACCGGGCCGGAGCCCTCGAGATCGACTTCCACCTCGACCCGTTTGTCGGCGCCGCCCCGCGGGCCGTTGACATCGGCCACGCGGACGCTGACGCCCCGGACTCGTCGAGCGAATCGCTTCAGGGAGGAATCGATGCGTCTCTCGACATGCTCGGTGACTGCGGTGGAGAGCGGAAGATTCACGCCGCGGACCTCGAGGTTCATGGGTGCTCCTCTATCGGTTCGGGATGTCGGCGGGGCCTCGCGCTCTCGCGCGAGCCCTTCGGAGAGTTGTACGCCCCGTCGTCGGGCGGGGTTCGGTGGCTCGGGCGCTGTGGAAATGCTGCCATAGTCGGGGCGGCGCGCCATCCCCCCCGATGTTGGCAAAGTGCCTGGGGTTATCTGGACCGGAGGCGCTGGAGAACAGCCACAGAAGGACCTGGCGAGGGGAAGAAGACACAGGCGGGA
>DOJA01000035.1:709-4525 GCA_003511945.1 Phycisphaerales bacterium
CGGGACGCCTGTGCCACCACAGAGGGCGGAGGGGAGACTCAGGCGCGGCGCCTGTGCCACTACAGAGGGCGGAGGGGAGACACTGGTGCGGCGCCTGTGCCACCACAGAGGGAGGGTAGAGACGGGCGGGACGCCTGTGCCACCAGAGAGAGAGAGAGACGGAGAGGTCACCGTATGCCGGGCGTTCAGGGGCAGGGCTGAAGCCAGCGGACCAGGACTTCGGTGATGTCATCGAAGTCGACCATCGAGTCCCCGTTGGCGTCGCCGGCGGGGCCGCTTCCGCCCCAGTTGGCGAGGACCTCGGTGATGTCGTTGAAGTCGGTGAGCCCGTCGGCGTTGGCGTCGCCGGGGCAGAAGAGCGGGGCGAGGATGGTGAACGCGAAGACGGCGCTGCCGCCGGGCACGCCGTCGCCGGTGGGGAGAGGCCCGGCGCCGAGGGGCAGGGCGGTCTCGCCGTCGAGGGCCTTGGTGAGCAGGGTCTCGACGACGGTGTCGTGCACCGTGAGCGTGTACGCGCCCGGCGCGAGCGTCCCATCCGGAATGATCGCGGCGACGCGGAGCCCGGCGTCGTAGGCGAAGGAGAAGGGCACGGGCGTCGCGCCGTCGCGCATCAGCGTGATGTCGGCGCCGGTGATCGTGACCGCCTTGTGGAACGCGACGGTCAGGGGCGAAGCGGGCGGGTCGGCGAGAACCGCGCCGGGCGCCGGAGCGACGGCGATGATCTTCGGCGGGCCTTCGACGAAGGTGTTGGCCGAGTTGCTCGTCCAGAGGATCCGCGGCTGGGGGTCAAAGGCCATGGCCGACGCGGAGGCGCTGACGGGCAGCAGGAAATGCTGGGCCCGCTGATTGTTCCAGACCTGGCGGGTAGTGGCGACACCCCCGACGGTGGTGCGGATCTCGACGGGCATGGCGAAAGTCGGCCAGGACCCGGACTGGATCTGGGCGGCGTAGACCTCGACCCACCACTGGCCCGCGGCGAAGACATTGCGCCAGGAGGAGCGGTAGGTCGGCGCGCCGATGGCGTACACCCACTGATCAAAGAACCAGTCGAGGGGCTGGCCGTAGATGCTCTCGGCGACCTGCTCGAAGTCGTCGGTGGTGGCGCTCCCGTACAGATATGTGCCGCGCCAGGCCTCGAGGATGTCGAAGAAGGCGGCGTCGCCCACGACAGAACGGAGCATGTGCAAGGCCCAGGCGCCCTTGAGGTAGGTCCACTGCTGGTTGAAGATGCGCCCGATGTCGGCGTTGTTCAACGGATCGGGGATGTAGACCGACGAGGAGACATTGGTGGGCTTGCGTGCGGCCATCGCGCTCACGAGGGCCGGCGTGCCGGTGGAGCCGGGCTTGAACTCCAGCCACAGGGCCTCGCAGTAGGTGGCGAAGCCCTCGTTGAGCCAGATGTCGTTCCAGGTGGCGGCCGTGACCATGTTGCCCCACCACTGGTGGGCGAGCTCGTGGGTGGTGAGCTGCTCGCCGAACCCGCTCTGGCCGGTCATGGTCTGGTGCTCCATGCCGCCGGGGAACTGGAAGTTGTAGATGCCGTACTTCTCGTTGCGGAAGGGGTAGGGGCCGAAGAGCGACTCGAAGGTGGCGAGGTGGTTCTTCACCGCGAGCCAGCCGTTGCGATTGGCGGGGCTGTCGAACTCGGGATAGATGAAGAACTCCAGGGGCATGGAGCCGCCGGAGAAGTTGTAGGTGTCGCTGAAGCGGACGAAGTCGGTGATGGCGAAGCAGATGAGGTAGGTGGCGATGGGGTTGGAGACCTGGTAGTCCCAGAGCTGCTTGCCGGTCCCGAAGGGCGACGGCCCGGTGAGCACGCCGTTGGAGGCGACGGACATGCCGGTTGGGGCGACAAAGCGCAGTCGTGCGGTGGCCTTGTCGCGGTTGCCGTCCTTGGTGGGCCACCAGGTGTAGGCGAAGTCGGTCTCGCTGAGGGTCCAGGCGATGCGGGCGCCGCTGGCGCGGGTGTCGAAGTTCACGCTGTCCCACCCGTTGTCGATGGGGGAGCCGTTGTACTGGACGAAGAGCTCAAACTGCTCGCCGGGGTCGTAGGGCTGGTCGAGGGTGACATCGACATGCACGGAGTCGGCGCGGAGCCAGGGCGCTACGACGCCGTTCACGCGCAGATCGGTGATGGTGAAGTTGCTCTGGAGCCGGAAGCGGAAGGTGGTGAGCCCCGGGGCGGCGCTGGCGACGGTCATGGTGTTCGAGCCGCTGACGGTGCCCGCGGTGGGGTTCACATCCAGGAAGAGGTCGTAGTGCAGCATGTCGGTGAGGGCGTCGAGCGGATCGACACCGAGGTTCGCGACGGGCTGGCCACCGGGATCGAGCCCGCGGGCGGCCCTCCCTCGCAGGGCCTTGGCGTGAGCGCAGGTCTCAGCGCACAGGTGGTCATCGGCGACGACGCCTCGGCGCTCGGACTGAGCCGTCGTGAGGGACGCGGGGCTCAGCGCGGCGATGACCGTCCAGAACAAGCGATGGCGCATCCGCCAGACCTCCCCGTCCATTGTTCGTCGGCCCGCGGCCCCGCCGTGAGGGACGCCCGACGACCGAGGGAGTCTACGGCGGCGCCCCGCGTCGGGATCGACCGGCCCCCGCCCGAGAACGGGCATCGAGCGGGGGAGCCCCTAACGGTCCCCTTCCGCGTCCCCGCCCAGCCATCCGAGCCACCAGAAGGCGCCGATGAGCCCGCACGCGATGACGGCACAGACGATCCAGAAGGCGACATAGCCCATGGGCCAGCCGAGCTCGGGCATGGAAGCGGGGCCGGCGGCGCGGTCGAAGTTCATGCCGTAGACCCCGGCGAGGAAGGTCAGGGGGATGAAGATGGTGGAAATGATGGTGAGGACCTTCATGACATTGTTCATGCGGTGGCTCATGGAGGAGAGGTACACATCCATGAGGTCGGAGCAGATCTCGCGTCCGGTCTCCACAAGGTCGACGATGCGGACGGCGTGGTCGGAGCAGTCGCGGAGGTACATGCGGGTTTCGTCGGAGATGAGGGGGTTCTCCTCGCGGACCATGGAGGTGACGGCCTCGCGCATGGGCCACATGGCGCGCCGCACATGGAAGAAGTCGCGTTTGGCCTCGTGGAGGAGACGGACATCGGAGCGCTTGGGGCAGCCGACGAGGGAGTCCTCGATGTCGTCGACCCGCTCGCCGAGTTGTTCGAGGATGGGGAAGTAAGAGTCGATGGTCGCGTCGACGAGGGCGTAGGCGAGGTAGTCGGCGCCCCGGGCGCGGATCTTGCCGGACTTGGAGCGGATCCGGTTGCGGACGGGGTCGAAGACATCTCCGACGGTCTCCTGGAAGGAGATGACCACGCCGTCAAGGAGGAAGAGGGCGAGCTGCTCGCTCTCGACGCGGTGGTTGAGGCGGATCTCGCGCATGATGACGAACAGGGCGTTGTCGTAGCGTTCGACCTTGGGCCTCTGGTGGGTGTCGATGACATCTTCGAGCGCGAGGGGGTGAAGGCCGAAGGCCTCGCCCATGCGGGAGAGGAGGTCGGGGTCGCCCAGCCCGTCGATGTTGACCCACAGCACCCACCCGGCGCGCCGGAAGGCGCGGACTTCTTCGACGGTGGTGCACTGGCGCTCTTCGACGGACCCGTCGCAGTAGGCGATGACCCGGATGAGCGGCGGCGCGTGGTCGGGGGGGCGGATGAGCGTCCCGGGCGGCGCGCCGGGGACGGCGCGGGTGGCCATGAGCGAGCGGCGCAGGCGCTTGAGACGCTTCTTGATCGCCATGGGGTGCGAGGGTACCGCTCCCCGAGGGACCCGGTGCGGCGCGGGCTCCGCGCCCCCCCCCCCCCCCCCC